>JAIRMT010000180.1 GCA_031258505.1 Treponema sp. | reverse complement strand
CAGTGGCGCGGCTCGCCATAGAGCTGGTGTGTGTCTAACATGCGGGCTAGTGCAAGAAAGTAGCGGCCAGCCACTCGTGTATAAGCCCACATACCTGTCGCGTATAAGCTCTTATACCTTAGGAGGCATAAAAAGGTTCCTATGCGTTTATCCTGGCGTTGACTATCAATAGACGCATTGATTCAAGCGCGCGTTCATGCTAGGGTGAAGAAAGAGGTACACTATGGCTTTCAAAGCAAATAACAAAGAAGAAAATGAAACAAAAGGTAAAACAAAAAGACCAGTGGTTAAGGATGAAAATTCCACGCTTGCGGATTGGAAACGCCGGTTCAAGGAACATCCGTTCATGTTTATCGGAACATTGGTGATTCTGCTTATCGTGATTGTCGCATTTGTGCTGGTTCCGGCCATTCCAGGTGTGAGCAACATGGGTATTGAATTGGAGTTCGGTTCGTACAACAAGACGCCCATCACGCTGGTTCCGGGGAACTACTTCGCGCAACAGGTGCAGGGGTATGAGGAACTATACCGTTACTACTATGGCGACAGCTATGATGCCAGTAACATCTTCCTGACATATCCGATGTGGCGGAGCGCGTTTGAGGACACCGTGATTCATGTGGCAAAACTTGAGGAGATGAAAAAAGCCGGTTATGTGGCGCCAGCGGATGTGGTCAATCGGGAGATAGCCCAGCTTCCTCAGTTTCAGGAAAACGGACGTTTCTCCAGTCTGAAATATCGCCAGATGGACAGCATGACTCAGCGGGCATTGTTCCGTGAGGTTCAGGACAGCCTTGCCGAAACGCGGTATACAAACGACATGGTGAACACATTGCCGGTATCTTCAAACGAAGCTGCATTTATGAGCCAGATGGCTTCCCCTCAGCGCTCGTTCGATATGGCGCTTTTTTCGTTGTACGACTATCCTGAAACCGAACTTACAGCGTATGTTACGTCAAACAGCGCGCTCTTCCGCGTTGTGCATCTTTCGCAAATCACGATTATGTCCAGTGAACGGGAAGCCAATCAGATTCTGACCACAGTTCGGGATGGAACCGCTACCTTTGAGGATGCGGCAAAGAACTATTCGCAGGACAGTTACGCTGAAACCGGCGGGGATATGGGGATCAAGATGGCTTATGAGCTTACGAGTATTATCCCCAATGAACCGGATCGGGAAACACTGCTCAGTCTTCCCAAGGGTGAATTAAGCCCGCTCATCAGGCTTTCTTCCGGCTGGACGTTTTTCCGCGCCGAGGAGGAGCCGCGCGCGCCAGACATGGCCGATACCACGCTCAATGCGCGGGTACGCCTCTACATGATGGATTTTGAGCGTGGCCGTATTGAAGACTGGTATGTTGACCGCGCCAATGAGCTTGCCGCATCAATCAATGCGTTGGGTTTTGATGAAGCGCTTGCTGCGGCTGAACTTGAAAAGACGAGCTTTGGTCCGGTACCGCTTAATTATGGCGATGTGGGCTTGTTTACCACGCTTTCATCTCTGTCCGACGCCGCCTCTATCGCTGGTACGGTTGTCTCTGACCAGAATTTCTGGCAGACCGCGTTCTCAACGCCAGTGGCTACTCCTTCCCAGCCCATTGTTATTGGAAGTTATGTGGCGATTCTGTATCCGGTATCAGAGACTGCGCTGGATTCGACCAGTATTGAGGCGATTGAGTCATCATATTCCTCGTACTGGATTGGCAACACCATGAATCAGGCGCTGCGCTCCTACTTTTTGGCCAGCGATAGGCTCAATGACCGGTTCTCCGACGCTTATTCCCAGTATTTCCAGTGAGGACGCGCCCCGGCAGCTTCCTGCCCGCCGGGGTTTTTCTGTCTTTTACAAAAATAAGACGCTTCTTTCACTTATAGACCCGATTGCTCAGGCTGAACGGCTGGTGGCGTCATTATCTGTTTCGGCTAAGACCCTGTATGTCTGTCCCTCGCCGCTGTATGCGTATGGGCTTGCGAGCCTGCTTGAGCGGCTTGACGTGGATTCGGCGATTCTCTGTGTGGAAGCTGACGAACAGCTCTTTACGCTGGCACATGAGGCAGTCGGAACGCTCCACGATTCCCGCCTCTGTCTTGTGTTTGCGGGACACGGCGCAGCGCCCTTACGCGCCTTTGTTAAAAAGCGCTGGGGAAGCCGTACATTCCGGCGCGTGGAACTGCTGCGGCTTACTGGCGGCTGGCAGCTCTTTCCGGCTTTATACGAGGAACTGGCCGCTGCGCTGCGGCGGGACTTGCTCACAGACCTGAGTAACGCTATGACGCTGACGCGGCTGGGGCGCTTGTATATCAGAAACGCGGTTCGCAATCTCCCGCTGCTTGCCCATTCGCTTGGCTTTGACGCGATTGTTGCGCGTTTCGGCGCTGCGCCGGTACTCGTGCTGGGTGCCGGCCCATCGCTGGACGCAGTGTTAGACTGCCTCGCGCCTGATCCCGCAGTTCATACGCGGGAGACGCGGCCATTCCGCATCGTGTGCGTGGACACGAGTCTGGGCGCGTTACGAGCGCGGGATATACCGCCCGATCTCGTGGTCGCGCTGGAGAGTCAGCACTGGAACCTGCGCGATTTTGTTGGACTTGGCGGCTGGAACGCGCCGCTTGCTATGGACCTCTCAGCCCTTCCCGCGACAAAGGACACGCTTGGCGGTGAACTCGCGCTCTTTGCCACTGAATGGACCTCACTGGAATTCTTCACACGACTCAAAGCAGCGGGACTCATGCCGGAAACCTTCCCGCCGCTAGGTTCCGTTGGGTTAAGCGCGGTAGCTATAGCGCTGCGCGTAAGCGCGGGACCGCTTATTGTGGCTGGCCTTGATTTTTCCTTCACCCTCGACCGTTACCACGCCCGTGACACGCCCAGCCATCGGGAACTTCTGCACCGGCAGAACCGCCTGAATAGCCCGATCAATGCAGCCGCCGCGTTTCGCGCTGGAACCTTTATAACCCGCTCAAAGTCAGGCATCCCAACGCGAAGCGATCCCGCGCTGAATACTTACCGTAACCTTTTTGAGGACGAGTTCTCCGGCAAACCGCGTCTGTATGACATTGAAGGCGCTGGACTATCGTTGGGGCTGAATACCCTGTCCATGCAAGCGGCGCTTGCGCTTTTGCGGAATGTTCCGCCATCCCCTGCCAAGCCATTTGTTCCCCTGCATATTGATACGTCCTCCATAAGCAACTTTATCCAGAACGAAATAGTTATGCTCCATAGGCTGAAAACCATGCTCTGCGGCGACATGGCTGCTTCGCCTGAAGAACTGGAAACCCTGCTCCTCGCCTGTGATTACCTCTGGGCGCATTTCCCTGACCGCGCCGGCAAAGCGTCGGCTGTGCCGCTGGCTGTGCCGCTGGCAATGGACATTTCGTTCCTCAAGCGGGTTCGCGTGGAAATTGATCCCATGCTGAGACTTTTCTCCTAAAACCTACTTCAAATCTTTCCGAATTAAAATATAGTAAGCCTATCAAGGAGTTTTTTCATGAATAATACGCAAGGGTCTTATCGTGTACTGATCGTCGGCTGCTTGCTGGTAAGCATTGCGGTGGTTTTTATCTCTGTGTTTGTATTTCGGAGCGTCGCGTCCACATCCGTATGGGCGCTGCCTACGCTGGGCGGGGTGAGTCTTTTGTTCGCCGGCGCGCTTGGCTACGCTCTGTGGAAAGTCGGGGCTCCTCTAGGGGAAGATTTTAACCAGCTTGAAGCCAAGCCAGACATGAAAGAGGCCGCGCTCAAGCAACTTGGCGCACTCCCTTTACGCGCCTTGGTAATCTATGCTTTGGTACTGGTGGTGTACATCGCGGCTATCACGCCAATTATGGGAACCTTGGGGCTGCGCAGCGAGCAGCGATTTCCGCTTGCCCTGCTTCAAATTGCTTTCGGGCTTTTGTTCGGCTGCTATCTGTATATTAACTCGGATCGGGAGGTAACAAACCTTCTGTTTTCGCAGTCCATTGTTGCTTATCCCCGTTCAATCAGGGATGAGCGGCAGTACCGCAAGCTCTTCATCATACCGATTGTGATTGCCTTCATGCTACTGATACTGGGCGTTGCCTCTGTGCAGCTCCTACTTGACGCCCAGGCGCATACCCCCGCGCTGCTCGGCAGGATGACTATCACTCTTGTGATTGGCGCTTTGCTGTTTTTCATGCTTGTTATCATTCTCATGGTTAGCCTCGCAAAGGTCGCCCGGCACATCTATAGCTCAATCATTGAGCAGACTAAGGACATTGCCTTTGGAGACCGGGACCTGCGCAGGCGTATCTGCATAGGTTCGGTTGATGAACTGGGTTCCATCGCGGGCATGGTCAATGAATTCTGCGAAGGGCTTGCGATCAGCATTGGCGAAATCAAACGCACACAGAAGGAATTCATGATGCTGGGTAAAGAACTGCGGAACAGCGCCCAATCAAGCGCAGGCGCCATAGGCCGAATTTCCACTAGCATAAGCACGGTGAGGGAAAAGGCGCTTATCGAAGCGAGTAACGTTACTGCAACCTCCAGCCTGATAGAAGATATGGTCAACATCATCAATAGTATGGAAGGCTTGGTAAACAATCAGGCAAAAAGCGTTGAAAGTGCGTCCGCGTCTGTGGAAGAAATTGTCGGTAATATGACATCGGTGAGCAATTCCATCAATATCATGGCGGAGCAGTTCGCTGAACTTATCAGCCTTTCACGCCATGGAGAACAGGCTCAGATTGAATCCAGGCAGAAGATAGAACTCATAGCCGCGCGCTCAGAATCGCTCCTTGAGGCGAACAGGGTGATTGCAACTATTGCCAGTCAGACCAATCTGCTTGCCATGAACGCCGCGATTGAGGCGGCGCACGCAGGCGCGTCCGGTCAAGGCTTTGCTGTGGTTGCGGACGAGATACGCAAGCTGGCCGAGACTGCCGCCGCCCAGTCCAAGAACATCAGGACTGAGATCAGTCTGGTTCAGCAGGCAATCGGTGAGGTGGTAAGCACGTCCAAAGCGTCCCAGACCGTGTTTTCCCAAGTGTCCGAGCGCATTGAGAAAACCGATCACATTGTGATTGAGGTTAAGGAAGCGATGAACCAGCAGAAAACCGGTTCAACCCAGATTCTGGACGCCTTTAAGGTGGTGAATGAGGTTACGTTCAATGTGCGAAAAAGTACAAAGGAGATAAACGCCAGCGCTGCCGCTGTTCAGCAAGAAATGAAAGAACTGCGCGATGCCTCCAGAGAGATTCAGAAGCACATTGAGCAAATCGCCGACAGTTTCAGTGAAGTCGAAGCCGGCGCGAGTTTGATTTCCTCCGCTGCGGAGAAAACCGTGAAAAACATCCATGACATGGAAGCCGCCACAGGCCAGTTCAAGACCTGAGACACAGGATAAACGCATAGAATCAGCCGCTTCGCAGAAGCAGGGCTTAGAGCGTCTCT
>JAIRMT010000176.1 GCA_031258505.1 Treponema sp. | reverse complement strand
CCTGTGGGAGCAAAGATACGGCTGGAAAAGCAACTGGTTATTTTTTGGACTGCGCGGCGGGATGGCGTATAATCGAACCTACACCCTTGCCGAAGACTTTGACGTAGAAGGCGCGTTTGAGACCAATCCCGCGCTCACCTTTGAGGCCGGCGCGTACCTGAGCTTTCAGATATTCAGTTGGCTCGCGCTACAGACAGGGGCCGCCATTACGCGGGATCAAGTCGAGTATTTTGACCCCAACGCCGCTTCGACAAAGCCCATTGCTTCTTTCACATCCCTCTCAATCAAAATACCCGCGCTGCTCAAGCTCACCTTCCGCCCGGGCGGTATTTTGCTTTCATTCTTCGGCGGCGGCTACTATACAGTTCCCCTAGAACAAATGGAATACGCCCCGGCAATCGGCGAAAAGGCTTACTATGACTACTCAACCCCGCTTGGATGGATAGCCGGAGCAGCCTTTGGCTTTAAACTTGGTCCCGGTGCGCTCGTTATTGAGGCGCGATGGTACACCGACTTCGGCAACACGAGTATCAGTGACGGCAAAGGAACACAACAGGTGTATTCCCATTCCCGCACTGATTTTTTCGTTGCTGATTTCATTCCAACTGTTTCCCTGGGATATGAAATCGGATTTATCAGGAGGAAATAATGATGAAGCAAATAAATCGTATCATACCAGCCGCGCTCACAGCGCTATTGGTATTCGCAGGCTGTGAACAGCCCACAGACGGGAAGTTCGAGGGCCGGCTCAACAATATGGCCTCGCCAGTGGTGGAAGCGGCGATTCTCATATCACGCAACAGCGTAAAAATTGACTGGAAACCCGTAACTGGCGCGGCAAACTATACTGTTTCGCGCTCAAGCGCCTCCGATGGAACGTATACCCCTGTTGGAAAGAATATTGCGACCACAACATACACCGATACAGGGTTAAGCGCGTCAACAACGTATTACTACAGGGTAAGCGCCTTTTCATCCGATGGAGCCAGCAGCTTGGAATCCTCCGCCGCGTCCGCGACAACGTATGCCAGCGGCCTTCTTGGTTACTTGGCTTATATCCAGGCAAGCGCCGTAAATAACAGCGCGTATACGATTGAGCTTGAAGCGGATGAAACCATTGCGCCAACTACGCTTTCCTATAGCGGAAAAACGGTTAGCATAACCCTCAAAGGTAAGGACGCGGCGAGGACGCTTACGCTTCAATCAAGCGGTTCTCTCTTCACCATAGGTTCCGGCGTGAAGCTGATTCTGGACCATAACGTCACGCTCAAGGGAATAAGCGGCAATACCGCCGCGCTGCTTAGGGTGAATACCGGCGGAACCCTTGAGATGAACGCTGGCGCAAAGATCAGCGGAAACACCACATCCACTTCTTCTTCCACAGTCGGCGGTGGTGTATATGTATCTGGCACCTTTATCATGAATGGAGGCGAGATTAGCGGAAACACCGCAACTTCTTCTTCTTCTTACATATGCGGCGGTGGCGTATATGTATCTGGCGGAACCTTTACGATGAGTGGAGGCGAGATTAGCGGAAACACCGCAACTTCTTCTTCTTCTTACATATGCGGCGGTGGTGGTGTATATGTATCTGGCGGAACCTTTACGATGAGTGGAGGCGAGATTAGCGGAAACACCGCATCCGCTTCTTCTTCTTCTTCTTACGCAAGCGGCGGTGGTGTATATGTATCTTCAAGTGGAAAATTCTCAAAGACTAACGCCGGTGGTACGATCTATGGCTCAAATGCCGCAGACACAATGTTGAAAAACAGTGTTTTGCTTAATGGATACAGTGTTTCCAATGGCCATGCTGTATATGCGGGTACTAACAAGGTATGTAACAACACGGTTGGCGCTGACACTGCTCTGGACAGCATGATAAGCGGCGCGAATGGGGGCTGGAAATAAACCAAGACGGACGTAACTATGCGCGGCGTTTCCTCAAGCGGGACGCGCCGCGTGTTTGCGCGCAGGGGTAATCAGCTTAATGAAAAGATTGTCCCTTTCAATGCTTGTCCAAGTATCGGATATGCTCCTGCAACTCCGCAGTTTAACATTGTGCGCCACTTATGACGCCGCTTACATGAGCTTGCATATATATACGATACATACAGTTTTTCTGCATATATATACTTGACGCTATTTCTGTACCCTGTTAGAGTACCCTGCAGGAGGATTCATAACATGGATATAAGAATAATTGGCATTACGCTGGCGTTTGTCTGCTACCTTACCGTAATGGTGGTTATTGGATGGCGAAACATGAAGAGTAACACGAGCGCCGCAGACTTTTTTCTAGGCTCACGCAAGGTTGGCCCATGGATGACTGCACTCAGCGCGGAGGCGTCCGATATGTCAGGGTGGCTGCTCATGGGGCTTCCGGGCGTAGCTTACCTCACGGGCATGAAAGAAGCTTTTTGGACTGCGGCGGGACTGATCATCGGCACCTACCTGAATTGGCTCTTTGTCGCAAAGCGGCTGCGCAAATACTCGATACATAGCAACGATTCCATTACCATACCGGAATTCTTCACCAATCGTTTCAAAGATAAGTCGCGCCTCATCTCTCTGGTGTCAGTCATTTTCATTCTAATCTTCTTCACGATTTATGCAGCGTCAGGCTTTGTAGCCTGCGCGAAACTTTTTAACACAGTGTTCGGCATACCCTATCTCCCAGCCCTGCTTCTCGGCATTGTCGTCATACTCGCGTATACCCTGGCTGGCGGTTATCTGGCTGTATGCGCCACAGACTTTGTTCAAGGCTCGCTCATGTTTGTCGCCCTGGTCATTACCACCTGCATTGGCATGGTGGCGCTCGGCGGCCCGGGCGAGGCTATTCAACAGGTGTCAGCATTTGGCGCGCAATTCCTCAATCCCTTTGTGAGCGGGCCAGAGGATACGTTTGGTCTTATGGAGATCATCTCAGCTCTTGCGTGGGGGCTTGGATACTTCGGGATGCCGCACATACTCATACGCTTCATGGGCCTGCGTTCCAACCATGAGGTGAAGGTATCGCGCAAGATTGCTATGGTCTGGGTGATTATCGCGTTTATCACTACGCTTCTGGTTGGCGCGTTTGGCAAAGCCTACCTGCTGCCAGAGGTACTGAGCGCCGGCAACGAGGACACAGTATTCATTCGTACTATCCTGAAGATGTATCCAGCCTTTATCGGCGGTATATTTCTCTGCGGCATACTTGCCGCTGCCATGAGCAGCGCGGATTCCCAGCTTCTCGTAGCTGCCTCTGCCTTTTCCCGCGACATCTATTTCAGCTTCATCAAAAAAGACGCAAGCGAAAAACAGATGTTACGCATCAGCCGTGTTACGGTGTTTGCGGTTGCGGCCATTGCCTTTCTCATTGCCCGCAATCCTGACAGCTCAATCTTCGGCCTGGTGAGTTACGCATGGGCTGGCTTTGGCGCAACCTTTGGGCCCCTCGTGCTGCTCGCGCTTTTCTGGAAGAAAACAAGCAGAAACGGCGCGCTCGCCGGCCTTATCGCCGGAGGAATCACGGTTATTGTTTGGAAGCCCTTGTCTGGCGGTATCTTTAATCTGTACGAGATACTCCCTGGCTTTGCCGTGTGTCTTCTTGTTGCCATGATTGTGAGCCTTCTTGATAAAACCCGCGATCCTGAAGTGGCGGCTGAGTACGAAACATACACGCGGCTAGGTGATTGAGGAAACTTTGCTCTCACAGGACGTATACTGCCTTCACCCCTTTTGATACGACAAAGCGCGGAAGCCTTTGCGTTTGAGGTCGCCCACGCGCCGAAATTGCTTTGGCTTGCAGCGATCAAAACGTTCCGCGCCAGAAGAACTCAGCGCGATAAGCGCCAGGCCATCAGGGGCAAGCAGGGCGGCAATGCCTTCCCACAACCCCGCCAGCGTGTCAGTGCGGGGAACCAGTTCAGGAAAAGCAATAATCACGCTGAAGCCGGAGCGCCCATCAGTCGCCGCAATGCCCGGCGATATATCAAGCGCTGGAACAAGGTCTACCGCAAAAGGGCTGAGGTTGTGGCGGCTTGCTTCCAGAGCCAGAACATTACGGCCTGAAAGCGTTATGCGCGGCGCGTTAGCAACAGACCATTGTTCAAAACGCGCCAGCCACGCCGGAAAATGCCCCTGATGCGGCTCATGGATAAGCAGGCTTGAAAACAGCGGACGTTTTAAGCGGCGCATGAGTTTTGCCGCAACCCGCGCCACCTCGCTCGGCGTGTCAAAGTCAGCAACCCCGTGTATGGTATCCAGTGTATACGACACATCTTCCATAAGATACACGCCGCTGTTTCGGCGATACGCAGGGTAACTTTGCCAAAAATCGCCGTGGCGCGGGGGACAGGCAAGAAGCGGCTTGCCAGCAGACTTGCCGTACATCAAAACCGTGTGGCTTGCGCCAGTCTCCTCATACAGCAGTGCCCCGGCTTGAGCAATGCGGATGCGGAAAAGGTTCGCCAAGGGCTTAACCACCACAATCAAGACCCGGCCTTCGGGAGCAAGAAGAGCGATTGACCGGTCAACAAAGTCTTCCAGTACCGGCTTGCCAGCCTTTGCTGGAATGTTGGAGAGAATCAAGTCCCATTGCGCACCATCTGGCCCAGCCAACAGCGGTTCAGTATGAGCGGAAAGGAGAGACTGCGGGATATGATTATTCTCAGCATTAAAGCTGGTAAACACGCGGGCAAGCTCGTCGCGGTCCTGACAGCGGACGCGGACATTGGGAGACAAGGCGCTTGCCGCGCAGACGCCAATGACGCCAACGCCGCAACCTGCATCCAAAATCGTTTGGGGCATTGGTTTACCAGCGCGCGCAAGCTCATCCAGCTTTTGGGACAAAACTTTAAGCAGGAAGCGAGTGCCAGTGTCGATGTTGGCTGAACTAAACAGACCGTGGGACAGGGCAAAGGTAAACGCCCTGCCCCGAAACGCAAACTCAGCTTCGTTGGTCTGGTAAGCCTCAACGAGTGGCAGCAGCTTTGCCGACATTGCCTGCCTTAGTTGTTGACCCGTTCAACGTACTCGTTGGTCTCAGTGTTGACCAGAATCTTCTCGCCCTGCTTGATGAAAAGCGGCACCCTGACTGTAAGGCCGGTCTCGGTGGTAATCGGCTTGGTCGCGCCGGAAACCGTGTCGCCTTTCACATAGTTCTCGCTTTCAGCAACCGTAAACACCACCTTGTAAGGAATCTTGATGTCAATAACCTTACCTTCCCAGATGGTAAGCTCGTAAATCTCGTTTTCCTGAAGGTAAACCTTTTTGTCCGCCATGTCGGAAACAGGTACTTCATACTGATCATAGGATTCGTTATCCATGAAATGATAATTATCCTGATCAGCGTACTGATACTGGCAGTTGTGGGTATCTACAGTCGCATCCTCAATCTCCTGCTGGGTAGGAATGGTGAGGGTAAGCACCGCGCCGTCTTTGATACTCTTCATTTTTATCCGCGCTATGGCAGTTCCCTTTCCCGGATTGTGAAACTCACGCTCAACCACCAGATAAGGTTGACCTTTCTGCAAAAGACAGGTGCCTTTAACAATATCTCCACCTCGAATCATGTCAATATAATCCTCGCTTTATAACAATTTCAGCTAATATATATAGAAGGAAACATGAGTATCAAGTAGCGGGCAAGGCATGAAACTAGCAGGGTCGTAAGAGGCGCCCTTACTGGGTTTATCCTGGGAATGTTTCGCCTTGCCGCAGTTTCATCTGACCAGATGCTGGTCAGAGCGGGACTTCCCTCTGTATGTGTCAGACTCTTTGAATGTGTCTGGCGCCATCTGTTGGCATACCGTGTGTGTCTGACCCTTTGAATGTGTCTAGCGCCATCTGTTGACATACCGTGTGCGTCTGACCTTGAGTGTGTCTGGCGCCATCCGCTAAGTTTTTGACC
>JAIRMT010000071.1 GCA_031258505.1 Treponema sp. | reverse complement strand
GAGGGAAGTCGAGTACCTTGAGCCATTTCATGATTGTGGAAAGGCACTGTCTCTGTTCAGGTTTGATGAGTATTATGGATGTACATAAGCTGGAACGGGTACTTTTGCTTTGCTTTTTTGATGAAGGTTAAGAACATAAAGGTCTCAGCTATGCTAAGGCGCTGGGAAAGTCTAATGCTTTAGCCGTTTGGGTAGTCGTGAGTGTCTGGCAATAACTCACAAGCCTACAGAGACAACCAGCGGGAGTAACGTAACTCAATAAGGTTAATCTGCTATAATATGGATAGCAACAAAAATTGGAGCGTTTATGCTATACTACACAAGTATCCATAAAATAGGAGATTCTATGACTTATATTGCTAAAGGCGGAACCGCGTTAGACCTGTCTGACCGGGAGATCGACGAGCTGTTTTCAGAGGCGCTGGCAAAGGCGCTTGCGGCTGGGGCAAAAACCGGACCTGTGTTGGTTCTGCCACCTGATATTACACGCTTTCATTCGCGGGCTGGCTTTTTGACAGACATCGCGGCGCGAAACCTGGGCGAGCGCTTGGGCGCGGTTCTGCCGGCCCTAGGCACGCACATGCCTATGACTGAGGCGGAACTGCGCCGTATGTTTCCGCAGACGCCCCTTGAAAAAATTCTTGTCCATGATTGGCGCAATGACGTGGTGGAGCTTGGACGCCTGCCCGCCGAGTGGGTGGAGCAAACGTCTGAAGGCGCGGCGCGGTATGATTGGCCAGTGCAGGTGAACAAACTGCTCAGGGACGGCGGCTTTTCGCTCATTGTTTCCGTTGGACAGGTCGTGCCACATGAGGTAGTGGGTATGGCGAACCATGCCAAGAACATCTTCGTAGGAACTGGAGGCAAAGAGGCCATTGATAAAAGCCACTTTGTAGGCGCGTCTTATGGTATGGAACGCATGATGGGCAGAACTGACACGCCAGTCAGAGCCATGTTCGACGAAGGCGTCAAGCGCTTTAGTAACGACCTGGCGCCCATACTCTGGGCCTTGACTGTGGTGAGCGCTCGCAGCGATGCGGAAATTGCTGCCACCGGCAAACCGCGTGGCTCGTTGGCAGTGCGTGGACTGTTTGTGGGTTTTGGCCGCGAATGTTTTGAGCAGGCCGCAGCGCTGGCGCGTGAGGTCAACGTGGATATTCTGGAAGAGCCGGTGAAAAAGGCTGTGGTTTACCTTGAAAGCGACGAGTTCCGTACAACATGGCTGGGCAACAAGGCAATCTACCGCACCCGCATGGCAATGGCTGATGGCGGTGAGTTGCTCATTCTCGCGCCCGGACTTGAGCGTTTTGGCGAGGACAAGGGCATTGACGCGCTTATCCGCAAGCACGGCTACCGCCCAGCTAAGGTTATACAGGACAAAGTGCTGCACGACTCGGAACTTGCGGGCAGTCTCAGCGCAGCGGCTCACCTGATTCACGGTTCAAGTGAAGGCCGGTTCACTGTGCGCTATTGCCCGGGACCAGGCCTGAGCCGCGCTGAAGTCGAAAGCGTGGGCTTCGAGTGGGGAGACCTTAACGCCGCTTTTGCCCGTTATGACATCAACACCCTTAGCTACGGCTGGAATACCTTGCCCGATGGGGAGCGCGTGTTCTTTGTCCCCAACCCCGCTCTCGGACTCTGGGCTGAGAAGACCCGCTGGTAGCCATTGTAGGAGCGCGTGTCAGGGCAAGATACAAAACGGGAAAAAAACAGTATTATAGAAGGAAGTGTTGACCAAAGGCGCTGGGGCGCGCTCAGTATGAACATGTGAAGTGAAATATCGCTTGACACACTGAAACGGTTCGGTATATAAAAGAAGAGCGTTAAACACAAGCGCCTTGAATGGAGAGATGCGAGAGCGGTCGAATCGGACGGTCTCGAAAACCGTAGAGCCTTATGGCTCCGAGGGTTCGAATCCCTCTCTCTCCGTTGCGATTATTGTAGATTTGGAGAGATGACCGAGTGGCCGAAGGTGCACGATTGGAAGTCGTGTGAACTCCTAAAGGGTTCCGAGGGTTCGAATCCCTCTCTCTCCGTTGTTTCCTCAAAACCGATTCCACTTAACAGATTGATCCATACGATATAGACGGAAAGTGTGGAAGTTGCCGTAGACAAATTCCCACACACGGTATTGATAACTAGAGAGAAAGAAAAAGCTGCTAAGTCCTGCCTACGGCTAGGACTTTTAAGCCATAAACGTTTCATATCTTGCCAACGAACTGTATATGCTTTCATCCGCCACTCCGCCGCCCTTCAACTGCAACATCGTTGTAATTACCTCTGTTGTACACCTCGCCCAGCCATTCTTCAAAGCCCAGAATATCCTGTCTGCCCAGAGGGAATAGGGGAAGGAGACTTTTTCATTGCGTTTTGATATAAGATAACGGATACTTAATAACGTTGATCCATAACTATAGATGGTATATACCTTCTCTGAGGTACTGCTTCAAGATTATGTGAAAAGCAAAGACAGGATGTCTTAGCAAAGAGTAGGAGTGTGTTATGAAAATAGGTGTTAAACTAGTGGCGGTCATCAGCATGGTCAACCTCATCGGTATCGGCTTGTTAGCTGGTGTAACTCTCATCCAATCCCAGCGGGAAATCAGCCGCTTGGTAGATGAAGAGGCGGCAAGCATTGCCCAGGAGAACGGTGAAAGAATAAGCAAATGGTTTGAGAGCCATATAAGCGCGACAAGAAACGTGGCTCAGATCATGGAAGGCTATAAAGAAATACCAGTTACGCAGCGGCGGGACTATTTCAATATAACGATGAGACAGGTCCTCAGCGCAACCCCCGGACTGCAGGGTATGTATGCAAACTGGGCGCCAGAAGCCATGGACGGCCTAGACGCAGAGTATGCGAATACTCCCGGAAACGATGCAACTGGACGTTTTATACCGATATGGAGTATTAGCGGCGGCGAAACGCGCTTAACCCATATAGTTAATTTTGACTGGGAACGGGTTATGCAAATACCCCTCTTCAATACGGAGTATATACTTGATCCTTCGGTGTATACCGGACTAACCGGGTCATTCTTAATCGCCAATATGGGGCATCCGGTAAGGGATAAGGAGACCGGCGCTTTGATAGGGCTGTCGGGCGCGAGTATTGTATTATCCACGATACAAACTATGGTAGAGCAAATCAAACCTTTCGGCGACGGTACCGCGATGCTGTTCAGCTCAGGGGGCATTGTCGCCGCCCACTCCGACCCGGAACGGCTGGGAAAGAACATGAAGGAAACGGAGGCAGACACCTTCGGTCCCTTCCTTGATACTATGGTTGATGCGGTTACCAAAGGAACCGGCGCCTCTTTCTCATACCAGAGCCCGCAATCAGATACGGTCGTTCAATACTATGCCGTGCCATTCAGCATCGGGGAGGTTCCTCAGCCATGGACATTGGTGATCGCCGTCTCCCACAACACCGTCATGGCTCCGGTCTACCGGATGCTCACCATAAGCCTCATCATCGGTCTGTTGAGTATGAGCGTTATGTCTATAGGTGTTCTGTTCATGGCGCGTTCCATAAGCTACCGCATTAAGCGCCTTGCCCTCATGCTCAAGGATATTGCCGAAGGGGAAGGCGACCTCACCAAAACCATCAGCATCATCGCGCATGACGAGATAGGAGACCTTGCCCATTACTTCAACCTCACCATTACCAAGATAAAAGAACTGGTCATAGCTATACGTAATGAGGCGCTCGCCCTCTCCCAAACCGGCGCTGAACTTGCCGGCAATATGAACGAAACCGCCTCTTCTATCAATGAGATCACCTCCACCATTCAAAGCATCAAGACGCAAACCAGCAGGCAGCAAGCCAGCGTCAAAGGAACTGGGACAATCATGGAACAGGTGGTAGCAAACATCGAGACTCTCAACAGCCGCATACAGAAGCAAAGCGA
>JAIRMT010000023.1 GCA_031258505.1 Treponema sp. | reverse complement strand
AACATTATGAAATACATTGCGCGTTTTATGTTGTGTATATTCGCAGCCCTAGGCTTGGGCGCGTGCGCCACATCCATTGCCGTACAGGTTACGAAACCGCCCAACATGGATACGAGCGGTATTGAACGCATTGCGGTTATGCCCTTCTCTACGACTGGCTACACCACGCTTGACCGGGAAGTCGCTCAGCAACTCACCAGCGTGGTTACGGAGATCGTTCTGCGAACCGGACATTTTACTCTGGTTGACGCGGCTGATGTGGCGCGGCGGCAGAGTATGCGGGAAAGTCTTGTCTCTTATGTGGACGGGATTTTTACCGGTGAGATAACGTCGCTCCGGGTGAATGACTCAAGCAAGTTGCAAGAGTCCAAGAACAAGGGCGAGAAACCTACCATAATTTGGACACGGGAAGTTTGGATTGACTTTGTCTACCGGATAAGCCGCGCACGGGACAATAGCATCATAGCTCAGGCGAGGAAGTCCGATTGGTCTACTTCTACCAGCTATGATACCAAGGACTATCTGGAAGACCCCTTTGTTATGGCGCGGCGGTTGATCAGCTATCAGTTATTGAACCTTGCTAGAGACATTGCACCATGGACTATACAGGAGCGAAGGACGCTGGTTCAGGAAACCTCAAAGGACAAGGCGCTTAAACAGCGCATGAAAGATGCGGAACGGCTGGTCAAAGAGGGGAGCTACCGTTCAGCGCTGAACGCCTTCAGCGCCATCTTCGTGGAAACCGGCAGTTTTGCGGCTGGATACAACATGGCGATTATGACCGAGATCGTGGACAGTCTGCCGGAGGCGATTACGCTTATGGGGCGTCTGGCAAATGCGACCTCAAACCCCAAGGCGATGTCGGAACTGACGCGTATGCAGCGGACGCTTGCCGAAACTGAGACTGTGGCGACCAAGTTTACCGAACCAAGCGGGGCTGTTGATAGCGCAATCAAACAGGCGTCAAAAGAAATCCTTGCGCGGCTTCCCGCTGGCTCAAAGGTATCGTTATTAAAAGTATCCACAGTTGATGTCGGACTCATGGATTACATCATCGCCGAGCTTTCAGCCACGTTTATCAATACCGAGGGCATAAGCCTGGTTGATCGCCAGAACCGCGAGCTTCTGGAAGCGGAACAGCGCTTCCAGTTATCCGGCGCGGTTGATGATGAATCAGCGGTCTCGATTGGACACCTTTTGGGCGTGGATATCTTGGTTATGTGTTCCATTGCCGGATCGGGCAGCCTGCGACGGCTGGTCGTGCAGATGCTCAGTGTTGAAACCGGAGAACTTGTGTGGCAAGTGTCTCAGGAGATATAGGCGCAGCCGGCCTCACGGTGTCTGGCGCCACCGGCGCTGTGTGTATAGGTGAATACGCCTCAGCCGGCGTCTGGTGATGGTGCGCCATGCGTATTCTTGACTGGCAAGACCTGATCAACAGCCAGCCGCTCCCTCGCCCAGCCGCCATGACTATCGGCGTGTTCGATGGTGTTCATCGGGGGCATCAGGCGCTCATCACCCGAATCGTTGGGCGGGGACTGGAGCCGGTGGTCGTTACGTTCAGGCAAAATCCGCGTCTTTTTTTTGATAGCGCGAACTACATGGGGGACATTTCGAGCCTTACCCAGAAACTTTCTCTCTTTGAGTCGCTCGGCGTGGCGTGTACTATCCTCATTGACTTTTCTAGCGATTTCAGTAAACTGAGTGGTCGGGATTTTATTGATTTCCTGACAACGTATGGTAACATGGCGTATCTGGTTATTGGCGCTCAGTTCCGTTGCGGGCATGGGCTTGACACGGATGCGGCGCTTATCAGGCGGGTGAATGAGCAGCACGGTGTGATGACTGAGCTTGTGGAACCAGTGCTTGACGGGGCCGAGCCGGTCAGTTCGAGCCGGATTCGCGCCGCGATTCGCGCTGGAGACTTTGGCGCCGCTGAAGCCGACATGGGACGAGCGTTCACGTTGGACCTTGGGTCGGCGCGGCGTTTGCTTCCACCAGACGGTACCTACCGTGTGGTTCTTGCGGAGCGTGAGACAGAAATCGAAATCACCAATGGAACCATTATGCTTCCCGCGTCTTTGGACGCGGCGTGTGTAACACATATAACGTTTCTGAAAAACATATCGTAGGAGTTTTTATGGCTTTAAACAAAGAAAACGTGACTTCCATCATTAGCAAGTTCGGTAAAAATGAAAAAGATACCGGCGCGTCGGAAGTCCAGGTTGCCCTGTTGACTGAGCGGATAATCCAGCTCACGGAACATTGCAAGCAGTTCAAAAAAGACAAATCAGGTCAGAGGGGTTTGTTGATTCTGGTCGGAAAACGTCGGCGACTTTTGAAGTATGTCCAGCGTACCAACATTGAAAAGTATCGCTCTCTTATCAAAGACCTCGGTCTTCGTAAGTAAAAGACAACCCGAAACCGGTTCATAACAAAACCAGAACCGGTTTTGATTTGCTAAACCACAGTTATCAAAGGGACTGATTCAGATAATGAAGCAGTCTTGGAGTTTGCAAAGCGAACTCTTTTATTATTAAGGAAAAAATGCAACGAGTAAGTTATGAAATCGCCGGTAAGGAACTGATTCTTGAAACCGGTCGAATTGCGAAACAGGCCAATGGCGCGGTTTTTGCCCAGTATGAAGGGTCAGTCGTGATCGCCACGGTTTGTTGTTCGTCGGACGCTGTAGAGGGACTTGATTACGTTCCAGTAACGGTGGATTACAACGAAAAATACTATGCTGCGGGGAAGATTCCGGGCGGCTTCATCAAACGGGAAAGCCGTCCCAAGGACAAGGAAATCCTGGTATCGCGGCTCATTGACCGTCCCATGCGGCCTCTTTTTGAAAAGAGCTTTGGCCGTGAGATTCAGATTGTGCCAACCACGCTCTCAACCGATCAGGTTAACCCGCCTGATGTTCTTGCCATCATCGCTGCTTCGGCGGCGGTACATATATCTGACATTCCCTTTAATGGGCCTATTGCTGGTGTGCGCGTCTGCTTTGTTAATGATACCTTTGTGGTTAACCCAACCTACGAGGAGATCGAGCAGTCTCAGCTTGAAATTGTGGTAGCTGGTACCAAAGATGGCATCACTATGGTGGAAGGCGGGGCGAGCGAGGTTGACGAAGACCTCATGATTGCGGCCCTTGAAAAGGCGCATGAGGTCATTAAAGACCTCTGCGCGCTGCAGGAAAAGCTGCGCGAGCTGGCTGGCAAGGAAAAGCTGCCCCTCACCGAAAGCGTGCTTACGCTTGAAAACGCGGCGGCTATCCGTAACGCGGCTTATCCCAAACTGCTGGAAGCGTGTTTCCTCAAGGGTAAGCTGGAGCGCTACGAAGCGATTCACGCGGTTAAAACCGAGTGCAAGACCCAATACGCAAGCCAGCTTGAGGATCAGGCGCAAGCCAAGCTCTTTGACGCCTTGTTTGAGGATATGCAGTACGAGATTCTGCGCTCCTCAATTCTGGACAAGGGTTTGCGGGTTGATGGCCGCGGTACGGAAGACATCCGCGCGATCACCTGCGAGGTGGGCATTTTGCCGCGTGTGCATGGTTCGGCGCTCTTTACCCGTGGGGAAACACAGGCGCTTGTGGTAACAACGCTGGGAACCGTGTTTGATGAGCAGATTTTTGATGACATTGACGGCGACAAGCGGGAGCATTTCATCCTGCACTATAACTTCCCCCCCTATTCTGTGGGCGAAGTCGGGCGGCTTGGCACTGGTCGCCGCGAGATTGGGCATGGAAATCTTGCGCGGCGTTCCCTTGAGTCAATGATTCCGTCAAAAGAAAGTTTCCCGTACACGATTCGGGTTGTTTCAGAAATCATGGAGTCCAACGGCTCCTCGTCAATGGCGTCGGTCTGCGGTGGAACGCTTGCCTTGCTTCAAGCGGGTGTGCCGGTGAAGAAGCCAGTCGCCGGTATTGCTATGGGATTGATTACCGAGGGTGAGCGTTTTGCGGTGCTTTCCGACATACTCGGAGAGGAAGACCACCTGGGCGATATGGACTTTAAGGTCGCTGGAACAGAAGAAGGTATCACTGGCTTCCAGATGGACATCAAAATCGCTGGCGTCAGCCCTGAAATCATGCGGAAAGCCCTTGATCAGGCAAAGCGCGGGCGTCTGCACATCCTTTCGATCATGAACCAGACAATTAGCAAGCCCGCCGCGTCTATCAGCGAGTTCGCCCCAAAAATCGTAACCATGAGGATTGATGTTGATAAGATTGGCGCGCTCATTGGGCCCGGCGGAAAAAACATCAAGGCGCTCTGCGAGCAGTACCACGTTACCATTAACACGGAAAACGACGGCACAGTAACAATTTACGGGAAAAATGCCAGAGACGCAGAGGAAGCCAAAGGCGCGGTAACGGGCGTTGTTTCAGACCCGGAGGTAGGGCGCATTTATAATGGCACGGTGAAACGGGTTATGGACTTTGGCGCGTTTGTGGAAATCCTGCCGGGTAAAGAGGGCCTTGTGCATATCTCCCGCCTTTCCCGCCAGCGTGTCGCTGTGGTGACAGATGTCGTGAAAGAAGGCCAGGAACTGCCGGTCAAGCTGATTGAAATTGACAAGATGGGTCGGCTCAACCTCTCGTACATCGACGCAATTAATGGCGGCGAAGACAGAGGCGACAACCGGCGCGACGAGAGTCACGGCTCAGACCGGTATGAAAGTCGGCGCGACGAAAGTCGGCGCGACGAAAGTCGCGGCGATCGTCCGAGGAATGAGCGTCCACGCCGGCGTTAAAGCCGGATGGTATGACGCCTTATGTTGGTAGAAATGCCGTTAATACCGGAACAAAAAACGTCGTCTCGGCGTTCTCTGTCATGGACTTTGTTCCGGTACATCATCGCAGAGACCTTGCTTTCGTTTCTTGTGGCGTTTCTCGTGTTTTTCTTTCTCTTTTTCGTAAACCAGCTTTTGTTGATGGCTGGTAACATACTTTCTAAGCGAGTTCCTGTTTATCAGGTTGCCTTGCTTGTCTTCTACTCCCTGCCGACCATTATCGCACTGTCTGCCCCGTTCGCCGCCCTCATGGGAACGCTCATGACCATTGGCCGGCTTACCGCAGATAACGAAGTGCTGGTTATGCTTTCCTCTGGTCTTTCATACAAAGTGATCTTTATTCCAGCCTTGCTCGTAGGCCTCAGCATTTCGCTCGCGTCTTTTCTCGCCAATGACATATTGATGCCAGCCGGACTCATCCAGTATCACAAGCTCTACCGCCGTATCACGATTGCCACCCCCGCGCTGGAACTGGGCGCTCACTCCGTGAAACGTTTTAAGGATACAGTGATCATCACGGGCGATGTGGAAGGTAACTTGATTGACAACGTTTTTATCCTTGACCGCACAAGCGATGGAGAACGTCGCGTGATCATGGCGCAAAACGCGGAACTCAAGGATGCGGGGACGCGAGGTCTCAGCCTCGACCTGAACGGAGCTTTCATTCAGTCTTCCAAAGAAATCAGCCGGCAAGACTATGATTATGCCTCAAGCGATATGTTGCGTTACTGGGTGGCGCAGGAAGACATCATCGAAGGCATTGAGAACCCGACTCCTAGCGAGATGAGTTCAGCGGACGTGGCCAAGGAGATCAAGATAAGGGAAGCGGCGTTGCAAACGCGGCTCAATAACCGGTATAACCGCGTGCTGAATCAGGCGCTTGCCCTTGAGGACAGCCTGCGAAAGGGTCCCGATGATGCAGCGTGGAACCGCCTGTCCAACAACCTCGCTGGATTCGCGCGGGAGGTCGAAACCGCGCAAAGTATCAGCAACGACCGCAGCCTGCGGAATCACCTGCTTGAGTATTACAAGAAGTTTGCGCTTCCTCTGGGCGCATTGTGCTTTATGTTTCTGGCGATTCCACTGGGTATGCTGGCAAAGAAAGGCGGCATGGTGTTTTGCTACATTGTTGGCGCGCTTATCGCGTTCCTGTACTGGGCGTTCCTGATTGGGGGTCAGACACTGGGTCTGCGACTGGGTTATTCGCCATTCTGGACCATGTGGCTCCCTGACCTGTTGGCGGTTTCCATCGGCCTTGTCCTCTGTGTGATAAGGCTGCGTAAATGACGATTGGGTGTCAGACATTGAGGCTGCATAAATGACACTGGATCGCTATCTGGTAAAGCAATTTTTACCCATGTTCATTGTTGCGGTATCAATGTTCGTGCTGCTGCTTATACTCATCGATCTCTTTGCCAATCTCTGGCGCTATCTCAACTACGAAGTTCCCTTGATAGAAATCTTGCACGTTTCGCTTCTCTATCTTCCCAAAAGTTTTTCCTATGCCATGCCGATTGGCCTGCTCTTTGCCGGAGCCTATACCCTGGGCGATCTATACGGCAGAAACGAGCTTACCATTGTCTTTGCTTCGGGTATCCCGTTCTGGCGTTTCAGTATGTCGCTGATGCTCATTGGCCTTTTCGCCTCGCTGTTCGCCTTTTTCTTTGAAGACCAGATCGTGATTCCCACATTGAAAGCGAAAAACGATCTTTCACGGACGCTTCTGCGTGAATCGAACCGCGAGAATAACTCAGACATTGTTATCAAGGCAAAAAGCGGCAGACTTATCTATTCGGTTGATTATTTTGATGTAAGCGACGTAACCTTAAATGGGATCAGCATCATTGAGCAGGGGGAAGATGGTTCGTTTCAGTCGCTGATTCGCGCCCCGCGCGCCACATGGAGCGGCGAACACTGGATTTTTTCCAATGCGCTTAGGTATCAATGGGAGGATGACTTCATGCGCGTCAGCCCGCTTCTCGAAACCGATGTCTACCGTGAAAGCCCGGACACGTTCAGGCGAAGCGCAGTGAAGGTTGAAGATCTGTCCACGAAGGACGCCGCTCTGCTCATTGAAGACCTCAAAGCCGCTGGTCTTCCCTTTATCAGCGCCCTCGCTGACTATTACCACCGCTTCTCCTTCCCCTGCGTTTCGTTTGTGGTGATGATTCTTTCAATTTCAATGGGTAGTAAGTTCAAGAAGAACATTTTGCTTATGAGCCTCGGTTCGAGTCTTGGTTCATCAGTGCTTTTTTATGTAACGGACATGATCACCATGATGATGGCGAGACTTGGGTATATCCTGCCGATTGTGGGTGCGTGGTTTCCGGTGCTGCTTTTCGTGATTGCCGGAGTCGTTTTGTTGACGAACACCAAAACCTGACATGGAACCAGCGAATTTAAGACCTCTGTCTCCATAATGTTCCTTCGATTGAAAACAGCGGCTTCTCCCCTGACTTCACACTCGCGTCTAAAACTTTTAGTCCCGCGTCTACAACTTCTAGCCCCGCGTCTACAACTTCTAGTCCCGCGTCTACAACTTTTAGCCCCGCGTCTAAAAGTCCTAGTCCCGCGTCTGGAACTTCTAGCCCCGCGTCTAAAAGTCCTAGTCCCGCGTCT
>JAIRMT010000177.1 GCA_031258505.1 Treponema sp. | reverse complement strand
TAATCATATGTGTGCCTCTCACATAATCATATGTGTGCCTCTCACATAATCATATGTGTGCCTCTCACATAATCATATGTGTGCCTCTCACATAATCATATGTGTGCCTCTCACATAAGCCTAAAATATATGCAGTTGCTGGAGTAGCAGAATAATAAAGAATAGATTGATCCCTATTCCCATGACCAGAAATAGACCTGAGAGAATTTCAAAAATATGCGCTTTTATCGCATAACGCCGGGCAAGCGCTTCCGGGTCTCCCTGTATTGCTCCAAAAGTAGCAAATAGATCATCAGGTTCACGGGGAAGCGGCGCTTCGTCTATATGGCCAAACACATACCACTGGTCTTTTTTCCGCTCTGAGAACAAAAGAAGCGGGATATGTTCGGGCAATGTATCAACACGACTCATGCCGTAAAGCTCACCATTGGGAAGCAGACTGCGCCATACCCCGGAGCTGAGGTATTTCAGGGGAAGCCGCGCCATATCGCGGTACTCGCGGAACCGACGCGCCTTGTGCCAGAGCGAGTTGTACAGTATGGTATATAAAAGCCCTGGTGGTAAGAGAGGGATGATCGGGGTGAAGAGCGCAATGAAGGCGGCTATTGAGGTGAAACTGAACGCAGGCCGTGAAAGAAATGAAAGCGCGATGAGCAGTTGGGAGAACGCGCCCAGTATAAAGGCATACGGGGTTATGGGGTTCCAATATTCGTTTTTGTTACGCCCTGCGCGGATAGCCCTGATAGGCAACGAGCGATCATTACCGTCGTAAAAGATAAGCAGCAACGGCTCTTCTTGGCTTGAGACAAAGACCAAACGTTCATCCTGACGCGCCAGATTGCCGCCAACAAAGACTTTTGCCCCCTCGGTTAAGGTGGAAACCCGGTCCCAGCGAATTCGTTCAGGCGTCTCCTCGTCACCTTCCTCGGCTATCGAAAAAAGGTAAGTATACCTGCCGGAAAGGTTGACCGGTATGCTTACGGTTTCAGCGCGGATCCACAGGGTATGCTCATCGGTTATGGATTCAAAGCCGCCGATAAAGCGGAACCTGCCGCCCTGGACGCAGCGCTGATACGCCGTGTAATCAAGCATAGGAGAGAGGCGTAGGTCATTGAAACGCTGTCTGAACATCCGCCATGAATGTCGGCTGATAAAGGCCCCGATAACCGGGGCAAGCCCGTAACAGAGGAGCGCGAGGCCGATAATCAGCAGTAAATCAAAAAGCTGCACTCATGCCTCACATTCGGAACTCCGCGCCCAGATACACTTCCCGTACCATTTCGTTATTAAGGATATCGTCCCGACCGCCTCGGGCTACAATCGTGCCGGTATTGATGATAAAGGCGTCGGTGGTGATTTCAAGCGTGTCGCGTACATTGTGGTCGGTGATGAGGATGCCAATACCTTTTTGCGCCAGTCTTCTGATGATTTGCTTGATTTCATAGACCGCGATAGGGTCAATGCCCGCAAAAGGCTCGTCAAGAAGGAGAAACTTAGGCTCAGTGGCGAGGGCGCGGGCGATTTCCGTGCGCCGACGCTCGCCGCCTGAGAGCGTGAAGCCGAACTGTCCGCGAATCCGGCCAATGCCGAATTCGTCAAGCAACGCCTCAAGGCGTTCCTTTTTTTCAGGTTTACTGAGATCGCGCCGCGTTTCGAGGATTGCCCAGATGTTCTGCTCCACCGTCAGCTTGCGGAAGATTGACGCCTCCTGAGGCAGATAGGCAATACCCTGCCTCGCCCGTTTGTACATGGGTTTGCGGGTGATGTCGATTTCATCCATCAGTACCCTACCGCTTGAAGGTTGATAGAAACCTACTATCATATAGAAGATAGTTGTTTTGCCAGCCCCATTTGGTCCCAGCAATCCCGCCACCTGGCCATTGTGCATGGAAAAGTTCACGCCCTGCACCACTTCTTTACGACCAAAGCGCTTTCGCAGTTCCACAACACTCAAAACGTGCAGGTCGACGGGCTGTACCGGCGCAGATGCAGTGTCTGACACCGATGGCTGGGACTCGGACAGCGGCAAGGCAGATGCAGTGTCGGACATCAGCACAGGCATTTCTTGTTCCATCAGCTAATCCTTTATCGTGCCAGAAACCGCGCCTTCCATAGTAACGTCATCAGTATCAAGGTCAACGCGGGTACGGTCGGCGCGGAATTCGTCTTCCTCCTTGAATACAACAGGAAAGCCGGAAAGGTCCAGCAGCTTTTCTATACGACGGTATACGGCGTATTCAGCGCGACATACCATCTTATCCTTGAAAAGCCGCACCCCAATCTGGAACACCGTTACCTCGCTCTGATCATCGTACTCAATGAAACGTCCCTTGGCGACAATGCCGTTCTGCCGGTCTTCCAGCGTGGAATTTCCCTCAAGCCGCGCAATCTTGAGTTTTCGGTCGTAATGCAGGCGATCAGTCTGAAACACAATATCTTTCTCCTCTTCCCATCCCCAGACCCCGCCTGAACATTCAATGAACTCGTTATTATCCCCCTGAATCTCAATGCGCGCTGCCCTGAGCAAAATGTTATCCGAACGCACTTCGGCGTTTCCTATGAGTATGGTGATTTCTTTGCCTGACGCTCGACTGCCGCTCATGCGATCAGCGCGAAAGGTAAAAGTATCAGCATACACGCCTGTAAGCGCAATACACAGAAACAGGAATAAGGAACATCGCTTTATCAGCATAAAAAACTCCTTCGTAGTTTTTATTCTTCCGTTGTGAACTCCCCACTTTCAGGCTCTTCTGCCTCTGAGTCAGGCTCCGTAAGTTCTACCTCCGTCGCTGGCTCCGTAAGCTCAAGCTCTTCCTCCACTTCCGCCTCTTCCTCCTCATCCTCCCAGAAATATGTACCCTGAATGCCAGAGCTAAAACCCCAAGTCCGGTCGCGGATATTCGCAGAAAAACCCCAGCCTGAAAAGTCCGTGCCATCGGAACGCTTCATATCAACCCGCTGCCCCTCAGCAGCAGTGAGTATACGCTCTTTATCTTGCCAGTCAAGATGCTCTGTTTCTATGGTGATGTCTTCGGACTCTATGTCAATGCGTATTCCCTCGCGCAGCTGTACATTGCCGGTGTCAAGCGCGACCGTAGCTGTTCCCGCGCTACCCACCGCATTCAGTTCCTCGCCGAGAGTCTCAAACTGCTCAAACGTAAAGTTATACAGCTCCATAACCTGTCGATCCTCGTAACGCTCCGCAGATTCAGCTGTGAAACGCGCCAGCGGATTCCCGTTTCGTACCCGCACATACTCCACTTCTTCCATGACAATATCCGGCAGCTCATCTGAACTGGAGCTTGCCTCCCCATAATCAAAGGAACACGCGCATAAAAGAAGCCCAGCCATATAACAAAGCGTTTTTTTCATGCCTTCCCTTCTTCCTTAAGCGCCTTGACCGCAGCGATAAAGGCGCGAAACAGCGGGTTAGCCAGCGTGGGCTTTGACTTGAACTCCGGGTGAAACTGCACGCCAAGTCCCCAGGGATGATCGTTCCACTCAACGCTCTCCACAAGACTGCCGTCAGGCGTGAACGCGGCAAGGCGCAAGCCAGACTCGATCATTTCTTTACGATAGCGGTTAGCAAACTCGTAACGGTGGCGGTGGCGTTCAAACACGCTTTTTTTGCCATAGGCGCTCATAAAGCGCGTACCTTCCTCCGCAACCGACTCGCTTTTACCGAGCCGCATTGTACCACCATAGTTCTTCACCTCGAGCTGGTCCTCAAGCAGGCTCACTACAGGATACTTCGTGTTCTTGTTAAACTCAGTGGAATCAGCCTCTTCCCAGCCAAGCGTGTTTCTTGCCCAATCAATCACCATGATCTGCATACCCAGACAGATACCAAAGTAGGGAACCTTGTTCACTCGCGCCCATGTAGCTGTCTTCACCATGCCATTGATGCCGCGCTGACCAAAGCCGCCCGGTACGAGAATACCGTCAATCGCCTCGCCGCTCTTGCCAAGTACCATGTCAGCGCCCTTCTCCTCAATGCGGGATGAATCAATCTTCACCAACTCAACCTCAATACCACATTCAAGGCCAGCGTGAAACAAGGCTTCGTAAACCGACTTATAGGCGTCATTTAGCTCCATGTACTTACCCACAATGCCTATCCGCGCCTTGCCCTGACGGGCGTTGAAGCGCTCCATCATGTCGTACCATGCGTCAAGCTCCGTGTGCCGGCTCTCAACGCCCAGCTTCCGCAGTACCACCTGATCCAGTTCCTGCTTAAAGAAGATCAACGGTATCTCGTAGATCGTCGTATCCACATCATAAGCTGTAAACACCGCGTTAAAGTCAACGTTGGTGAAACTGGAAATCTTGCGGCGGGTACTTTCCTCAAGTAAGACCGGAGCGCGGCAGATGAGTATGTCAGGCTGTATGCCCTGCTCCTGCATAGCTTTAACCGAGTGCTGAGTGGGCTTGGTCTTAAGTTCGCCGCCCGCGACTTCCGGTATCAACGTAAGATGCACCGACAGCGCGTTACCCTTACCCAACTCATGGATGAGCTGTCGCGCTGCTTCCAGAAAGGGTATAGACTCAATGTCGCCAACCGTGCCGCCAATTTCGACAATAACCACGTCCGTATCAGGGGCTGCTTTGGCAGCCGAGCGGATACGGCTCTTGATTTCATCCGTGATGTGCGGAATGACCTGCACACAGCAACCCAAATAACACCCTTCTCGTTCCTTGCTAATAACCGACTGGTAAACCTGACCAGTAGTAATTGAGTTCGCCAACGACAAGGGGCTGTTGGTAAATCGGGCATAGTTGCCAAGATCGAGATCAGTTTCCGCGCCATCGTCAGTAACATAGACCTCTCCGTGTTGATAGGGACTCATGGTTCCGGCATCAACATTGATGTATGGGTCGCATTTGACCATACAGACATTCAGACCTCGTCCTTCAAGTAGGGCGCCGATTGACGATGCTGATACACCTTTTCCCAGACTTGAACATACACCGCCAGAGACAAAGATAAACTTATTCATGTAAAACGATTATCGCAATCATTTTTTTATTAGTCTAGGGGGCAACAGACTGATCGCCGCGCCTGCTGGTAGTTTTAATGACCTTCATCCCGTCGG
>JAIRMT010000145.1 GCA_031258505.1 Treponema sp. | reverse complement strand
GTAAAGAACCGGCGCTACGAGCAGATCGCGCCCCAGCATGAACTCATCGTCCATGGCGAGCGCCTCTTCCTCACTACTCCAGCCGTAAACCAGAGGCCGCATGAACGGGCAGGAGTGTTCCACGCAATAGTAGGCTTCGGCAAGCAGGTAGGGCAGCAGCTTCATCCTAAGCTTGTGGTATGCGCGAATACGGTCGAGGTACGCTTCCTGTTTCGCAACGGGCAGTGTTGCCGCGATATTCCATGGACTGCGCTCGTTGTTGGCCAGCGTTTCTTCACCGGCAAACTGCCCGCCGTCCGGCTCGGAATGCCACTGCATGATTGGCGAAAAGCAGGCAAGCTCTGTTGCGCGCAGATACAATTCCGCGTCCGGCAGCGGTCCCGCGAAACCGCCTATGTCAAAGCCCCAGAAGATCACTCCTGACAAGGCAGCGGAAAGACCAGCGCGTAACTGGGCGCGTAGCTCCTCAAAAGTAGACTGCTGATCGCCAGCCCAGAGAATCGGCGTCGTATGCTGCCCCACATAGCCAGCCCGACTAAAGAGCGTCCGTTCCTCGCCGACAAAGTCCGTATAGGCGCGTACATAGCTTTGCGCATAAGCGTTTATCATGTCGGCGCCGCCTGAACCATCGGCAAAGGAAATATCCTCGCGGTAGATAAACTCGCCGCCGTCAGTCTTAAAGCCGTCTACGCCGAGGTCGAGTAGATAGCGTCTCTTGTTAAACCAAACTCGCCGTGTTTCAGCGTTGGTAAAATCCGGCAGCACAGAACCGGCGAACCAGTGGCTTTCAGGTATGGTGTAAGGCTTGCCTTCGTTG
The DNA here is from genome assembly GCA_031258505.1 of Treponema sp. Classification (GTDB taxonomy): domain Bacteria; phylum Spirochaetota; class Spirochaetia; order Treponematales; family Breznakiellaceae; genus JAIRMT01. The sequence goes on along the minus strand of JAIRMT010000145.1, from coordinate 9,752 downwards.
TCCATAACGCAGAGTTTATGCTCAATGGCATAGGCGCGATCACGGTCGCGCTGGATACAAGCCGGCTCGTCCTTATCTGGCCGCTTGTAGACTGGAATTTGCCAGAGCAGCAGACGCAAGCCCGCGCTGTGGAGTTTTTCAATCATGCCCCGCGGATCAGGCCGCTTACTCGCGGAAAAGTCAAAGTCTTCATAGCGCTGCGCTGTACTGCCCGAAACCGGCGTATAGTCTGCGCCGTTAAACATATAAAAGGTTGCCTCATCGCTCCACGCCTCAATAACCAGAACAGACGCGGGGAAATCGCGCTTGATAAGCAGATCAAGCTGCTGCTCCACCTGTTCCTGGCTATTCCACCGGTTTGCCGAAATCCAGGGACCAAATACCCAGTCAGGCGGCAGTTGCGCCGGACCAGAGAGCGTCATATAGTCAGCGATGATCGCGGCGGGACTGCCTGAAAAAAGCGCGATTTCCGCATCGACGGGAAAATCCGCTGTTTCGATCTTGTCCGCGTCCAGACTCAGGTGAGCGTTTAGCACAAAACGCGCCGTTATCTCCTCGTCAAAGTCAAAGGCGCTTACCCGCCGCGTGTTGATACAAAGGCCAAAGCCTGAATCGGTAAAGAAAAAGGGCGCGGGACAGTAGGTTTTGTCTCCCTGACGGCAAAAATGCTCTTCCACCTTATTGATAACCCGCCGTCCCTTCTGGTTCAGCGCGTCAAACCGCTCGCCCATACCGTACGCGCCCCGATAAGGCAAGCGAATCGCCAGCGCCGGATGTCCTGCTTCCTCTATGACGCGCAGCTGCGCCACGCCGCCGGGAAAAGGGAAGTCAAGTGGTTTTTGTTGTAATGAAGCAAGAGTAATACGTTCCATGATTAGCCCTTGATCCCGCCCACGGAGAGACCTTCCTTAAAATACTGTTGCATAAAAATATAGACGATCAGAATTGGGATGATGGATACGAGTGAACCGGCCATCATCAGGTTATACTGATTGCTATATTCGCTTGAGAGAGCACTAAGCAGTACCGGCAGCGTTGTTTTTGCGCGGTCGCTCAAGAGAACAAGCGGCAACAGATAGTCATTCCACGATTGCATAAAGCCGAGAATCGCCAGTGTTGCCAGCGTCGCGGAACAGAGCGGCAGTATGATTTGCCAAAAAATGAAACGGTATGAAGCTCCGTCGATCATCGCCGCCTCAATATAGGCGTTGTTGATGGTCTTCATCCGCTGCCGCAGCATGAAAATACTAAAAGCGTTGAATAGCAGCAGCAGCAGCATAAACGCGCTCAGATTATTCGTAAGGCCCGAATATGGGGATAAAGGTTACCTGCGCCGGTATCATCATCGAGACAAGATACAGATTGAACACCGCCTGCTGTCCCTTAAACGGTATTCTGGATAGCCTGGTGTGATTGGAAATCACTGCCTATCCCCAAAACTCCAACGAGAGGAAGTTACTCTTGCGGATATAAGCGGGTAAGACTATTGCCGCAGGCCGTTCATGGCGCGCTTCCAGTTATCCGTAGATGTCTTTTAATCGTAAAAAGTGTTCTTTCAATGACTAATAGCTATCTTTTAATCATAAAAAGTGTTCTTTTAATGATTGATAGTCATATTTTAATGACTAATAGTATACTATTAGTCGCTAAAAGTCATCTTTTAATCATTAAAAGAACTCTTTTAATGACTGATAGTCCTCTTTTAATCGTTAGAAGAGTTCTTTTAATCGCCAAAAGACCTCTTTTAATAACTAAAAGAGGTCTTTTAATCGCTAGAAGAGTTCTTTTAATCGCTAGAAGAGTTCTTTTAATGACTGATAGTCCTCTTTTAATGACTAGAAGAGTTCTTTTAATGGCTAAAAGACATCTTTTAATGATCAGAAGAGTTCTTTTAATGGCTAAAAGAGGACTATTGATAATTAAAAGAGTTCTTTTAATGGCTCTTATTCTTACCTTGCCCGCAGTTTCGTAATTTTTCGGCTATGGATTCTCTGTTGCCGCAGCTAAGACGCGCTTGTATAGCAATAGTTTCCTTCATTGTTTGTTTGTTTATTGGATACATACAGTTCAAACTTTGCTCGTTGATACTGTTTTCTGTTACTTTTCAATCAGTACGAGGAAGACGAGTCCGCGCACATCATCCGCATCTTCGAGTCTTAGGGAACAATCTGTAATTCACCCTGTCCATACTGGTTCTGAACATCCAGCATACCGATACGCTCAAAGCATTTGAAATCAAGACCTATCATATAGATCAGAACGGAATTGCGCCCGTAACGATGTTGGAATTGTAGTATGAAGCGGCCTTTTTTTCCCTGATGATAGTTGGAGGAAAGGCTGGCCTCAAACTGGTAAAGAATGTAACTGCCGCGGCGCGCGCAGTCATCCACGCCCGCAGTCAAGAGCCGCGCCTTGTCAGGCGTCCTCACGTAGACTGCCCGCCCTGGTTCTGGTACGCGGCATAGCCTGCGGCCAGAGCGGAAAAAGCCGTTGAACAGCTCTTCCTGCTTCTGGACGGCAAGTCCGTTGAGGAGCGGGATATCCGCTTGCCGGTTGAGCTTGCGGCGCGGAACTCAAGCGGCTATTGCAAACGTTGAACTATGGAGCGATCATTACCTATGGAAAAGAAATATATCATGGCTCTTGATCAGGGAACCACAAGTTCACGGGCCGTTCTCTTTGATCACCAGCAGCGGATTCTAGGTGTTGAACAGAAAGAGTTCACTCAGTTTTACCCACAGGAGGCTTGGGTTGAGCATGACCCGATGGAAATCTACTCATCCCAGTACGCGGTAATGATGGAGCTGCTGACGCGGTTTGATGTACGCGCTCAAGAGATCGCTGCCATTGGCATTGCTAACCAGCGCGAGACTACGATTATGTGGGACGCGCACAGTGGCAGACCTATCTACAACGCGATTGTGTGGCAGTGCCGCCGCACATCGCCGCTGGTAGACGCGCTGCTGAGTGAAGGCTTGGGCGACTATATCAAAAAGACGAGCGGCCTGGTGCCAGACGCCTACTTCTCCGCGACCAAAATCAAGTGGATACTCGACCATGTTGAGGGGGCGCGGGAAAAGGCGCGGCGCGGGGAAATCCTCTTTGGCACGGTGGATACCTGGCTTATCTGGAAACTCACCGGCGCACACGTTACTGACTACACCAACGCGAGCCGAACTATGCTGTTTAACATTCATACGCTTGACTGGGACGATACCCTGCTTGTCGCGCTGGACATTCCTCGCGCCGTACTGCCGGAGCTGATACCTTCAAGCCATGTCTGCGGCATGGTAAACATTCAGGGAACTGAGGTTCCGCTTGCGGCTGCGGTTGGGGATCAGCAGGCTGCGCTTTTCGGCCAGTGCTGTTTCACCAAGGGCGAGGTGAAAAACACCTATGGAACCGGCTGCTTTCTGCTGATGAACACCGGCGGCGAAGCGCTTGAGAGCAAGAACGGCCTCCTCACCACTATCGCCGCTGGAGTGGACAAGAAGGTACAGTACGTTCTTGAGGGCAGTGTCTTTGTAGGCGGAGCCGTGATTCAATGGCTGCGCGACGAACTGCGCTTCATCACCGAAAGCAGTGACGCCGAGTATTACGCGGGCAAGGTGTCTGACACTGGCGGCGTGTACCTTGTGCCGGCGTTCACCGGACTCGGCGCGCCTTATTGGGATATGTATGCGCGCGGCGCTATACTCGGCATCACACGAGGAACGCGGCGCGAGCATATCATACGCGCTGCCGAGGAATCCATTGCGTACCAGAGTCTTGATCTCCTGTTGGCCATGGAAAAAGACAGCGGCTTTTCACTCAATGAACTCAAGGTGGATGGCGGCGCAAGCCGCGACGCGGTACTCCTACAGTTTCAGGCTGACATTACCGGAGCGCGTATTCATCGCCCTGTGGTGCGGGAAACCACTGCCCTGGGCGCCGCGTATCTAGCCGGCCTTGCGACAGGTTTCTGGCAAAGCCTTGATGAGCTTCGCGCTGCGTGGCAGTGCGACAAAACCTTCACGCCCGCGATGGACGAGAAACAGCGGACAGAACTACTCGCGGGCTGGCATAAGGCTGTTGAACGGATTCAGGGGAAGTAAAAAAGTATCCACGGATTACAAAGTTTAGGTGCTGTGCTATCCGTGGATCATTATCTTAGCGACGCTCTGGCGAGGCTGGTCGTATAACCGGATTCTTTCTGGACTTGCGGGAAAAATTGTATGCGCGTTGAGCAGCGTCTTCTGGAAGTGTGGCAAAGGCGCAGTGTTCCTTCATCTCAATGCTGTCAATAAGACGACCGGGTACATTGCCCGCCCGTCCAAGCAGTTCAGCCACATCACGCGCCGAAGCGCCCTGCTCGCGCCCCAAGCCTACATAGACCCGCGTTCCGCTGCCCGTTGTCGCAAAGTCCGTACGACGATCCATCGCGTCGCGGTCTATCGCGCCGCGATCCGCGCCGTGAAAAGGTCCGCTGCTGTTTTTCCGGTATGGCGACGGACGCTCACGCTCAAAGCCTCGCCGGAAACTAGTATGAACGCCCGCTTTGCCGCCGGCGCGTCCGCGTCCTTCCTCATGGGGAGGCGTTTCCTGAAACTCCATCACCTGTCCATAACGGGAAGGATCAAGAATCTCCCCATAGGCGCGGGTAATGAGCGCTTCCACAGCCCGCTCCGCCCCCAGTTTCTCGATGAGTTCCCGCCTGACCTGCGCGAGAAACGGCGTTGTCTCCGGTAAGATCGCCTCTGGCGCGATTTTAGGCATAGTGGGCGATACGCTTAAATCAAGATTCACCGTGCTATCCGCGTCCAGAATCGGCTCTTCAAGCGGGGGAAGCACAGCAATAATCGAAGCCACAATGCGCCGCCTTATCGCCTTCATCACTGACTTAACCTGCGGAACTTTCATCCATTGAATGGGGCTTCCCAGTATACGCTCCATGTTCCGGGAAAGCTGGCTGATGCGGAAGCGTTCTGAAGGAAGCGCGAGGCTGAACGCCTTACCGCGCCTGCCGGCCCGTCCGGTTCTGCCGATCCGGTGTACATAGGTTTCACGGTCATTGGGCAGGTCCCAGTTCACCACATGGGTAAGACGCTCAATGTCAAGCCCGCGCGCTGCCACGTCCGTAGCGACCAGAATAGTGGTGAGCCGCGAGCGGAAGCGCCGGAGGGTTCGTTCTCTGGCTTCCTGCGACAGATCGCCATGGATAGCCTCAGCCGCATAGCCGCCTTCCACAAGCCGTCGGGCAAGCTCGTCGGTTGTGAGCTTAGTGGCGCAGAAGATAAGGCCATAGAAATCGTCTGCCGAGTCAATGATCCGCTTCAGCACTTCGAGCTTGTCTTCTTTTTTTACAATGAGGTAGCTCTGATCCACAGCGGGCTTTTCATCGTCTGGGGCAGTATCTTCCAAAATGTCCACAGCGCCCAGATGTTCCCGCACAATCCGCAGAATCGCGTCAGGCATGGTTGCGGAGAAAAGCGCCACGCGGCGCTCAGGCTGCACAGCCTTGAGAATCGTCTCCACATCTTCGATAAAGCCCATGTCCAGCATTTCATCAGCTTCGTCCAGAATGAACCATTCTATTGAAGAAAGGTCGAGTATCTTGCGTTCCATGAGGTCCATGATACGTCCGGGCGTTCCCACCACGATTTCAGTGCCGCGCTTGAGGTCTATGATCTGGCCGCGAATTGACGCGCCGCCATAGACTGCGGTAATGCGGGGGAAGGTTTCGGTAGTCAACGACGCAATCTCGCGGCATATCTGAAGCGCCAGTTCCCGCGTAGGCGTGAGGATCAGTGCGCGGGGTGCGTGTCCGCCTACGGTAAAGCGCTCCACAAGCGGTATCCCAAATGCGGCGGTCTTACCAGTGCCGGTTCGGGCTTTTACGATAAGGTGTCCCTCGTCGGCAAGGAGCCGGGGCAGGGCAATAGTTTGAATGGAACTTGGTTCGGTAAAGCCCTTGCGAGTGAGCGCGTCAAGGACTTTATTGGACAAACCAAAAGGTGAAAAAGGATGCATATCTGTTGTCATTATAAGAACAGTAACGGTTATTATAAACTATGACAACTCATTTGCTGTTTCATCGAGGGTAAGGCCACATATAGAAAAGGTGGGGAAGTCGCGGCTACTTCGTTGCCGCCCCATGCTCCAGCTCGCCGCACGGTCTTCCACTTCCCCCTTTGCGGGGTTTCCTGCCCCCGCAACGCCCCCGAACCTCCGTCCTGCCCAACACCGAACACCTCTGTCCCCAAATCAAATATCTCTGTCCCTAAACCAAACGCGTTCTACTCCAAGTAGAACAAGCGGCTCGCTGAACCAAACGCGTTCTACTCCAAGTAGAACAAGCGGCTCGCTGAACCAAACGCGTTCTATTCTAAATAGAACAAGCGACTCGCTGAACCAAACGCGTTCTATTCCAAGTAGAACAACCGACTCGCTGAACCAAACGCGTTCTATTCCAAGTAGAACAAGCGGCTCCCTGAACCAAACCCGTTCTACTCCAAGTAGAACAACCGACTCGCTGAACCAAACGCGTTCTATTCCAAGTAGAACAAGCGGCTCCCTGAACCAAACCCGTTCTATTCTAAGTAGAACAAGCGGCTCGCTGAACCAAACGCGTTCTATTCTAAGTAGAACAAGCGGCTCGCTGAACCAAACGCGTTCTATTCCAAGTAGAACAAGCGGCTCTCCGAACCAAACCCGTTCTATTCTAAGTAGAACAAGCGGCTCGCTGAACCAAACGCGTTCTACTCCAAGTAGAACAAGCGGCTCGCTGAACCAAACGCGTTCCACTCCAAGTAGAACAAGCGGCTCCCTGAACCAAACGCGTTCTACTCCAAGTAGAACAAGCGGCTCCCTGAACCAAACGCGTTCTACTCCAAGTAGAACAAGCGGCTCGCTGAACCAAACGCGTTCTACTCCAAGTAGAACAACCGACTCGCTGAACCAAACGCGTTCTACTCCAAGTAGAACAAGCGGCTCGCTGAACCAAACGCGTTCTATTCAAAACGGCAATCGGCGCTTGCGCTTATTCCTAATTGTTGAAATACGCCGCCTTGCCGCTGCCGCCCACCGCGAACTTGCCGTTGCTGTAAGCTATGCCAGAGATGTAGGTTGAACCAAATGTGGTATCAGTAACAGCCGTCCAGCTTATCCCGGCTATGGAATACGCCGCCTTGCGCTATCTCGCTCCACTTATTCGCCCGCACCATGACTGCCAGCAAGGTTATCATGACAATGTCTGACAACAGATGTTCCACATAAGGCTCAAAACACTTGTCCTCTATGCCCTCCAACTTCTCCCGTAGTTCCATAAGCGGGTCTATAAAGAGTTGACAGATATTCTTAAAGAGGTACATACTATGTTCCTGTAACAGAAGGGATTGTACACAATCCCGGTATTCCCGGCGGGGAAAGGCAGGTGAGATAGATGGATTCATGGGATAATATATACTCCAAGAGTAAGCAAGAACGCGGCCCCAAGCCTACTGCGGCAGGCGCTCAAGAGAACGAGATAAAGCGGAAAAAGGCCATCCCTTTAGCCATGCAGATCGTGGCGTTATGCCTTTCTCTGGTATTTATGGTTTCAGCCGTATTTTTAGCCATGTCCCTGTTTACCATCTCCCAGATAACCGAAAACAGTCTGCGTTCCACCGCGAAAACCATAATGCAGTATATTGGCGCGGATATTCGTTCTATCCTCACGGCTCCCATCTCCATAACAACAACCACAGCCCAGACTATTGAATTGGCGTCCCAAGAAAACCAGACGGCCGTGTTGAAACAGATTTTGGCCACAGAGGATATTGTCCCCCAGATATTATACGCCACGGCAGTTTCCCGGCTTGAGGAAGGAGGTTATATTATCTATGCTACCGATTATCAGCCTGCGGATGATTATGATCAGACCCAACGGAGCTGGTTTAAAACCGCCATGAATAACCCGGGAAAAACCGTTTTTACCGCCCCCTATTTAGATACCCGGACGAAAAAGCTCTGCGTTTCCCTGGTGCGAACCACCAGCAGGGAAGGTACTGGGTCCATTAGCGGCGTTGTCTGTACAGATGTGTTTTTGGATGCCCTGCGGGATATTATTATTAACCGGACTATCACCCAAGACGGTACAACTTTTCTCGTGGATAAAACTGGCGTCTTTTTGGTATATGAAAACGAGGACTTCATCCTTAATAAAAACTTTTTTGAAGAAGACATGGGAAAAGACGTGTCCAAAGATATGATTGTATCCTCCGACATCACGATCAGTCTTCAGAAAAACCGTTATATGGTTTCGGCGCCCCTTACGGGAACCGAATGGTTCCTTATCTCCATGGGCTCCACCGATGAATTACAGAAAAATTTCATCCATTTTATCTGGATTACGGTACTGGCTTTTTTGGTTTTGTCCATTATTTCGGTGGCGATTTCCCTGCGCTATAGTAAAATCATCAGCCGTTCCTTCAGCAAACTGGGGGAATCCTTTGATATCATAGCTTCCGGTAATTTTACCCATGAATCCCCGGTGTATGATACTAGGGAAGCAGATCAGCTTTCGGCGAACTTCAATCAATTAACCCACAGCTTAAAAAATATGATTGCCGCGGTTAAGGAACATGGCTATTCTCTTTCCGGTACGGGTACGGAACTTTCCCAGATGATAAGCGACTCTTCTCAGGCGGTGCAGCGGATCGACACGAATAGTCAGGAACTGAAACAGAAAACCGCCACTCAAAAGACCAGCGTCGCCGAAATGAATCAGACCATAGAAGAGGTTATCCAGAGCATTGCCCTGCTCAACACGGCTATTGATGATCAGGTGGAAAGCGTTTCTTGTTCTTCCCGGTCGATTGAGAAGATAATGGGGGAAATTGATGCGGTAACTCAGGTATTGAACCAAAATGAACGGAATATTCAGGATTTAGCCGCTGCATCGGAAAGGGGACGCTCTGACTTGAGCAAGGTGTCCGCTTCCCTTGAAGAAGTCGCCCATGAATCCGAGGGACTGCTTGAAATTAACGCGGTCATTCAAACCATTGCAAGTCAGACTAATCTTTTGTCCATGAATGCCGCCATAGAATCGGCCCACGCCGGGGAAGCGGGGAAAGGATTCTCCGTGGTGGCCTATGAAATCCGAAAGTTAGCCGAATCCTCCAGTGTGCAGGCTAAGAGCGTATCCAGCGCGTTGAAGAAGATGAAAAAGGCGATTGATGTGATCATCCGGGCGATTCACCAGGTGGTAGGCCACTTTGAGGATATTGATAGAGGCATAAAAACCGTATCCTTGTCCATGCAAGATCAAAGTATCAGGAAAGCGGTGGAAGAACAGGATCGGGAACGGCAAGCTATCATAGAAACCACCAACCAACTGCAAAACATTACGCAAAACGTCCGGCTTCAGTCCACGGATATCGTCAATGGCAGTAAAAAAATTGTTGTCGAAGGCCAGAGTCTGGAGGGTTTATCCATGAATATGATGCAGGGCATGACCGATATTGCCTTGGGTATGAGCCAAATCAACGACACCGTAAGCCGGATTCGGGAAATCAGTCAGGAGAACAAGGACAGCATCGACCGCTTGATGCAGGAAATAGCCCAGTTTACCGTGGCATAGGGCGCCGGCTTACCTAGCCTTTTCCGCAGTATATTCAGGTTCAGCGCCACATTCGTCCTTACCGACATTCATCTTCCCGAAACACGATGTCCAGCATCCAATGCAGCTTAACAAAGGACCTCCGCTGTCTTGCATCGTAAACATTTCATTCAGG
>JAIRMT010000130.1 GCA_031258505.1 Treponema sp. | reverse complement strand
GACCCGACCACGCCGCCGCGCACCCCATGAATCATCTTGCCGCCGGTATACCCGATGAGTAAAGGCAACAAGTACTTGAGCATGGGGTCAACCATCGCGCTGAGTTTTTCGTTTGGCGTCCATCCTGTTGCTATAAACAAAGCCGTGATAAGCCCCCACGCGATAAACGCTCCTAAATTCGGCATGACCATGGCCGAAAGTGAGCGCCCTACCTTTTGGATACCTTCTTTCATAAACATCTCCTATTAAGAAATTTAAAGGCAGTGTATAAGAGCGATACATAAGAACGCAAGAAAAACATACACAGAATTGGCATTGCCTCTCTGTGCCAGGAATCAAGAACAAATGGTGAAGTAATCGCCATTATCAATGCGCGGCTTGAGCGCGGCGATCTTGCCGCTTATATCGACTATGGAGCCTCAATGCAAAGCCTGATAATGTAGCGTCCGGGCGCAAAGCGTCTCTGTGCCTGCCGCTTCGGGAGAAGCGGTCTTCAGTTCCTCGTAGACAGCCTTTGCGCCGGGAATGTCCTGCTCCGCCGCCGCTAAACACGAGCGCAGCCCGATACGCGCGCTGCCAATGACAGCGACGCTTCCGGCAATCTGTGCCGTCGATACATTCCTCCCCGCGTCTGGAAGTTCTAGTCCCGCGTCTGGAATTTCCAGTCCCGCGTCTGGAAGTTCTAGTCCCGCGTCTGGAATTTCCAGCCCCGCGTCTGGAAGTTCTAGTCCCGCGTCTGGAAGTTTTAGTCCCGCGTCTGGAAGTTCTAGTCCCGCGTCTGGAAGTTCTAGTCCCGCGTATAAGGGCTTGACAGGGAACGATGAAAGCCATATAATCAGTTCTGAAAGTCTTATGGGAGACGTAAAGCTGCCGTAGGAACTTTCTACTTTAATAGTTAAGGAGTGGAGTATGGGGAATAGCGGTACTTGGATGCCCAAACGGGAGCAAGATTTTACTGAGCTATGCCAGAACTGGCAGGAAGGTCTCGGAACCCCGGCGAATGTTACAGCCTTCGGCTGGAAGCAGGCGGAGGTTGATAAAACGGTAACCAAAATTGACGGCTTTTTGACAGCGCGGGCGGCCCACAAGGAGGACAACTCTACGAAAAACCGCGTGGCAAAGGACGAGGCGAAGAAGGAGGCGCAAGAGGCTATGCGGGAGTTCGCCAATACCTCCATTCGCTATAATAGTCTTATGCGGCCTGAAGACAAACTAGTCTACGGCATACGCCCGGCTGAACACACAACGACCCCTAGCGGGACGCCAGAGACCTATCCAGAGGCGGATGTGGACACGTCGGTGATCCGGCAGCTCACGCTTCACTTTTGGGACAGCGCAACGAAGAAGCGGAGGAAACCCCACGGAGTTCACGGGGCGGAAGTCCGCTGGGCGCTTCTTGACCATGATCCAACTTCAGAGAAGGAATTGACAAACTCTGACTTTGACACGGCAAGTCCGCTCACGCTGAAGTTTGACGAGAGCCAGCGTGGAAAACGGGTCTTTTTTTGCCTGCGTTGGGAATCGACCACGAACCTGAAAGGTCCTTTTGGAGAGATTTATTCTGCCATCATCCCGTAGGGATGGCGTGTTAGACACGAGAAAAGCGCCGCGACGCCCGGGTATCAGAGCTGTATGATATAGAGAATCCATTGACAGACCCTCTGATTTTTCTACAATAAAGCTATGAACTATCGAGTAGAAGCAGAAGAACTGAACACAATATTGGATGAAACCGTTGCTGGACGGTTTCTTTCGGGCTTAGGACGTCGTTTATACTTCCCCAAGGGCATCATCGCACAATCGGCTGAGGCAAAGAAGTCAGCTCGCTTGGCAAACGCCACCATCGGTATGGCCTATCATAAGGGCAGTCCTCTTATTCTGTCCGCTATGGCTGATAGTATGCCCACCCTGAGTCCTGCGGAAATCGTGGCATATTCGCCAACTGCCGGCATTGAGGAAATCCGCTGCTTATGGAAGCAGCGGATGCTTGCCAAAAATCCCACGCTTGATGGGAACCAGATATCGCTGCCGGTGGTAGTTCCGGGACTTAGCGCTGGAATCTCCTATACCGCCGACCTTTTCCTTGATGAGGGGAACACCATCATCACCAGCCACCCTAGCTGGGATAACTATGAGCTTATCTTTCAGGAACGACGGGGCGCGACCATACAGGCCATTCCGTTTTTCGGTACAGGCACGGGGCTGGATATCAATGCCATTGCTAAGGCGCTGAAAGAAGAGGCGCAGGGCGGCTCAGTGCGTATCATTCTTAATTTCCCCAATAATCCTTCGGGTTATGCGCCTACCTATGATGAGGTGGAAGCCCTGATAACGCTCATAGCTGAAATCGCCAATGGCGGCGCCGATGTGCTGGTACTCTGCGACGACGCCTACTTCGGCCTGTTTTACGAGGACTCGGTCAGCCGCGAATCACTATTTGCCCGGCTTTCAACCCTGCATGAGCAGGTACTGGCGATTAAAATCGATGGGCCAACCAAAGAAGATTATGTCTGGGGTCTGAGAATAGGTTTTGTTACTATGGGTTCTCGCGGACTTTGCGCTAGCCACTACGACGCGCTGGAGAAAAAGTATCTGGGCGTTATACGCTCGTCGGTTTCCTGCTCCAATACACCAGCCCAGCATCTGATGATGAAGGCGGTTAAGGATGTCCGAACCATTGGTGAACGGCAACTGTACTATGACCTGCTCAAAAGCCGGTATGAGGCGGTCAAGCGCTTTGTGAACGAAACCCCAGCGAACCCGCGCCTGCGGCCGCTGCCCTTTAACTCTGGCTACTTTATGAGTTTTCGCTGTGTCGGCATATCAGCCAGCGCGCTGCGGCGGGAACTGCTTGATAAGCATGGCATTGGCACTATCGCGTTTGGCGATGAATTCCTCCGCATCGCCTTTGCCAGCCTTGAAGCGGAACTGATTCCCGCTGTGTATCAAAGCATCTATCAGGTTGCTTCTGGTTTATAGTATGAAAAAACGGTGGAAACGGCTTCCCCTGCTTATATTGCCCTGTGTGGCGCTCGCTTTTCTTGTCTTATGGGTCCTGGCCGAGCCTAATACTGCGGTACTCTGGAGCGATAGACCTGAATTCGCCCTCTATGTAGAATCTTTCAACGCTGACCAGGATGATTACAAGATCGAATTTCATTACATGGAGGCGCCAGCCCAGCGTTTGAGTGTTTTTTCAGGCACAGCGCGGGAAACGCCGGACATTGTAATTGGCAACTGGCTCAAAAGCGCCACGACCCGCACCTTGTTTAAGCCGCTGGACAGTTTTTTTACTGAAAATAAGATAGATAAGACTGCTTTTTATCCACGACTTCTCAACCTTGGTACTATTGAGGAACAGCAGTACCTTCTGCCAGTGGCGTTTAACATTCCAGCGCTGGTCTTTACTCGCGCCAACGCCCCGTTACTCTCTAATCCGTTCACGATTGGTTTTGATGAGATAAAGGCGCTTGGCAAGACCTACAACGTTGAGCAGAGCGGTGTTTATTCCCGCATGGGTTTTTCGCCAGTATGGAACGATGAATTCCTCTATGTTACCGCGAATCTGTTTAACGCGGCGTTTAGAGAGGCGGAAACAGCGCCATCCGTTGTTTCCGCGCTTTCCGAGACCGCAGGCGATGTGGCCTGGAACCCAGAGGCGCTCGAGGAAGCGATTGTGGCCTTGCGCGATTGGACCCAGGAAGTGAATACCAGCATTCAAGCTGAGGACGACTTTGTTTTTAAGTATTTTTACGAACCATCTGCAAAACTAGCCATGTCAGGCAGAATTCTCTTTACGTATATGAACAGCGCGGAGTTGTTTACCTTGAGTCAGGAACAGCGCTCCAACCTTGAATTTCGCTGGATTGCCGAGAACAACACGATTCCCGTCTCTGAAGACACGGTATATTACGGCATTCACAAGAGAGGCAAAGCGAAAAAGGCGGCGGACGCTTTCACCGAGTGGTTTTTTCAGGCCGAGACCCAGCGCCGATTCCTGGAGATTAGCAAGGAGCAGCGCATGAACGAGACCTATTTTGGCATAAGCAACGGCTTCTCAGCCATACGAACCGTTACCGAGCAGATATTCCCCCTGTTTTACCCAAGCCTGCTTGGGCATATACCTCCCAGCGCCTTTCTCTCCCCGCCGAACATTCTGCCCCAGAACTGGA
>JAIRMT010000061.1 GCA_031258505.1 Treponema sp. | reverse complement strand
AGACCATCTTAACTACGCTTAAGAGACCATCTTAACTATGGCTTAGAGACCATCTTAACTATGGTTAAGAGATGCTCTTAACTATGCTTAAGAGGCAATCTTAACTACGCTTAAGAGACAATCTTAACTATGCTTAAGAGACAATCTTAACTATGCTTAAGAGACAATCTAAGACTTAGCGGGGATGAATGGAAGATTGTTGTTTGTGGGCTTTCACGGCTCCGCTCCGGCAACGCCCGCGTCTAGCGCAGATTCGCCAGCCAGCGGTGCCAGACACTATAACAAAGTGCGAGTCCGCGAAGGCGCTTTTCACGACATCGGCGATGTTGCAGCGTTCATTGTGTCCGGGTCGCCTGTAATCAGGCATTTGTTCGCGCTCCCGGCTAAACGTCTCTATGAGGCTCTTAAAGATTCCCTGTCCCATGCCGCTGTTTAGCATGAAATGGCGATACTTTGAATTGCTGAAGCGGCTCATCGGGCGGCTGGGAATAGGGCTTAAGAACGGCATATACGCCGTTCTTAAGCGTGGAAAGGCGGACTGTGCGCGGGCGAGCCGAGCGCTTGCCTCGCGGCTATTTATGCTGCTGCTTTGCTATGCGCTCACCCGCTTTCCCAGTTGGCTGGCCTTTCTCGCCAGCAGCGCGCTATCCTTTTCTTGGGCTGCGGGAAACTCATCCCACGCAGGATCAAGGCAGTTCCCCGGCTGGAAGCGCCTGAAGAACCAAGGCGCGTCATCAACGAGTGGGGCAAGCGCTTCAATGTCGTTATCCGTAAAAAAACCATAGGGCAGGGCAAGACTGCGGAACTCGTGATCAACGCCAGCCGCGTGGATAAGGGCGACGCTTTCTGTTAGCTGTGCTGTTGGGTTTTTTGCGCCCAGTATGGTGTAACGCGCGGGAGCGAGTTTCAGGTCAAGGGCAATATAATCAGGCGTAGTTTCCCTCTGCGAAAACAAGGTTTCGAGAACATAAGGCGTCGTACCATTGGTATCGAGCTTTACTAGAAGCCCTAGCGCCTTGATGCGGGTGATGAGGGCTGGCAGGCCACGATACAGGGTCGGCTCACCACCGCTGAGTACCACGCCGCCAAGTACGGCGCGGCGTTTCTCGATATGGCGCAGCGCCTGATCTGGTGAGATGAACGCCTTGTTCGGCGTGTTACTCGTCAGCGCAAGTTCACGGTTTTGACACCAGGGGCAGCGAAGATTGC
This sequence comes from Treponema sp., assembly GCA_031258505.1. Classification (GTDB taxonomy): domain Bacteria; phylum Spirochaetota; class Spirochaetia; order Treponematales; family Breznakiellaceae; genus JAIRMT01. Next base: position 3,555 of record JAIRMT010000061.1, on the reverse strand, counting down.
ACCCGCGAAAGAAGAGCGCTGCCGCGACCTTACCTGGGTAATCGACCAGACTAGTCTTTCTAAGTACAAGTAAATTGTTGATGTCCATCACTAGACTATACTGCTTTTCATAAGATGTGGCTTCAGTGATCTCATTGTTGGCTGGGGAATTTGCTATCATATAAACATAATGAATAGGTATAAAATCACCTTGTTAATCCTGCTTGCGTTCAGTATGACTGGGCAAGTGTACGCTGATCTTGACTCATTCAGCGACCGGGTTATTGAGTCGGAGCAAAACCCCAAGCCTGAAACGCCATCCGAGTCGAGTGAGGAGCAATCGTCGGATAGCGGATTCGCTGTTTTACTGGCGCGGCTCTTCGGTATTCTCTGGCTTTACGATAACGTTTATATTTATTACGCGGATTACCCTTACCAAGAAGGGGGCTATATCCAGCACCCTGTCGCTGATCCGTTTGTAAATAAGATGGTATACGCCGATGATGCGAAATACTACTGGTTTTCAATGAGCCTGAGCGGTTTTTATCTCGATGATATTGGCGGCGGCTCGTGGCTTTCGTTCAGCGGTAACGCCTATAAGTTCATCGGACCTTATGCTGACGTCTATTTTATAACAGATGCGCGGGAGTTTCAGATTGGCGCACGGCTTGGCGCGCATTTTTCGCTCTTGCAGTTCAACCCGTTCAACGCCAGCCTCTATATCCAGTGGCAGTTCTGGAACGGCGTACTTTCGCGGCATGGGGTTGCGATGGGCATTGAACTGCGCCTGTATCCAGTGAAGCCGCTCACGTTCAGATTCAAGTTAGGCTCTCAAATGTTTGAGCGCTTTTCGATAGGCGAGATGGAACTTGAGATGGGTATCATGATTAAGGCGTGGGAATGGTTCGTCGGCTACCGTTCATGGACCCTCGGCGACGAAATGATTCCCTCGTACGCCGGCGCTTATCTTGGCGTCCGGCGCTATTTTTAACGTATTGCTAGAAAGTTTGCCAGTATGGTTTTGCCATCAGGAGTCAGAATTGATTCTGGGTGAAATTGCAGGCCATAGATTGCGTGGTCGCGGTGTTGTACTGCCATGATTTCGCCGTCGCTTGCAGTGGCTGTTACCACGAGCGTGTTGGGGAGCGTTTCCGGCAGGGCTGCGAGTGAGTGATAGCGCGCGCCCTGTATGTTGAGCGGTAAACCCGCGAACAGGGCGCTGGCTGGCTCAAGCGTGATAACGGACGCCTTGCCGTGCATGAGGGTCTTAGCGTAGGAAACTGTGGCGCCAAACACTTCGCAGATGGCCTGATGTCCGAGACACACGCCCAGAATGGGGATGTTTCCCGCAAAACTGGAAACAACGTCCTCACAGATGCCCGCGTCAGCAGGCCGCCCTGGACCCGGCGATATAACAATATGACTTGGGTGAAGCACGACAATATCCGCAAGGGAGATTCCGTCGTTACGGACGACTTTTATATCAGGATTCAGACTCCCGATGAGCTGATAGAGATTAAACGAAAAGCTATCGTAGTTATCAATGAGTAGGATCATTTTACGCCTCCATGCGCCTGCTGCAAGGCGTTTAAGACCGCCTTCATTTTATTGTTACATTCTTCGTATTCGTTCTCTGGCACGCTGTCCGCTACGATTCCCGCGCCGGAACGGACAAAGACTTTACCGTTTTTCTTGAACGCGATTCTGATAGCGATGCAGGTATCCATATCGCCGGTAAAGGAGATGTAGCCGATTGCCCCGCCGTAGATGCCGCGCTTGTTGTTTTCAAGCTTGTTGATGATCTGGCAGGCGCGTATCTTGGGCGCGCCGGAAAGCGTACCTGCTGGTAGAACCGCATCAATGGCGTCAAGCGCGGTTTTACCAGCGCGAATCTTCCCCTTAACAGTGGAACCAATGTGCATCACATGGGAAAAGCGTTCAACGGAAAGGTACTTATCCACCGAGACCGAGCTGAATTCGCAGAGCTTCCCCAAGTCATTACGGCCTAGGTCAACGAGCATATTATGCTCGGCAAGTTCTTTTGGATCGGCGAGTAGTTCCTGTTCAAGCGCCTTGTCTTCATCGGGCGTTGCGCCGCGCCGCCGCGTACCTGCCAGCGGGAAGGTGAAGAGCGTATTGTTCCGCAGTTTGACCAGGGTTTCAGGCGATGCGCCCGCAATTTCAATGTCATCGCTGGAGAAGTAGAACATATAAGGAGAGGGATTTGTCTCCCGCAGGATACGGTAGGTCTCAAAGATGCTCCCTTCCACATCAGCCTCAAGCCGGTTAGAGAGCACCACCTGAAAGATGTCGCCCTCGTGGATGTAGTCTTTGGCTTTTATCACCATGTCGCAATACTGATTCTTATCAAAGAGGGCGCGGAACGGGGAGCGTATAAACAGGGGCTTGAGCTTTGCGCTTTCCCCGCCCATGATGAGCCGCTCAATGTGGTCAAGTTCGCCAATGGCGCGCTTATAGTTTTCCTCCAGAGCTTCGGTACTGATATTGACAATGATGATGATGGTTCCCTCAAGGTGATCATAGACAATTACCTTGTCAAAGAGCATGAGGTCTACATCCTTAAACCCCTCGCTGTCTTCAGCATCGAGGTTGAGACATGGCTCCTCGTATTTGACATAGTCGTAGGAGAAGTAGCCGACCAGCCCGCCGGAGAAGGGCGGCAGTTCCGGCAGTATCGGACATTTGTTATCTTCGATAATCTGTTTGATATAATCCCCTGGTTTATTCGTCGTGAGGTTCAGGCGCGTCCCGTTTTTAATACTGAGCGTCTGGTTTAGGCAGGTGATTTCGAGTTTAGGGTCATAGCCCAAAAAGGTATAGCGTCCCCGTTTGTTTGGGTCTTCAAGGCTTTCCAGGATAAAACATTGCCGGCTCACGTTCTTGAGAATCAGGAACGTATCAATCGGCGTCCGTGTTCGCATTAGCATAGTTTTTGAAACTGGAACCCTCCGATAGTCGTGGGCAAGCGCGGCTACCTGTTCCAGGCTTGGCTGATAGCTCATACAAACCTCTTTATGATAGTTGATATTTCTTTATATAGAGACCTATTTGATATGTCAATCTTTCAGTGATAAAAGCCTAGTCTTCAGGCGCGGCGCATAGACATAAGAGCTGTACGCCTTGTTTGACGAGGGCTAGGAAAAGAGGTAGAGTGGAGGCATCAAGACTATGGAGGTATATATGGCAGTAGTGGTACCGGCGCGGCAGCCGGAAAAAGGGGCGACATTTGAGGAAGTCTGGGCTTTGATTAGGGAGGTCGGCGAAGAACAGAAGGAGACAGCCGCACAGATGCGGGAGAGTAAGGCTGAACATGACCGGATGATTGCAGAGATAAATAAACAGTTCCAAGAGACCCACAAGGCGATCAAGGAAATGTCTATGCGGGTTGACCGGGTAACGCAAAATGTCGGGGGGCTTAATCGCTCTGTCGGCGAATTGGTAGAGACCTTGATTGCGGCGCGGCTCTGGGAAAAGTTCACCGCGTATCCGTACCGGTTAAAAAGGGCCTATCAACGGATTCCCATTTATGACGAACAGAATCGACCAAAAACAGAC
>JAIRMT010000054.1 GCA_031258505.1 Treponema sp. | reverse complement strand
AGCTATATCTGCATGGGTAACTCACGGATTCTCATAGCTCTTGTAGAGGAAACGCCGTATCTTCTGCTGGGCGTTCTTCTCAAAGGCTTCGCGGCGCAGGGTAAAGTCCGTTATCTTCTTATAACCCACCAGCGTACGATTGACGTTCTCGATTTCTTTTTTTATCAGCCCCTTGAGGAACTCGTCCGTGAGTTCCTGATTCGGGTAATCTTTGGCCAGGGCATCGAAGTTGGGAACTACCACCGCGAATATCTGCTCGCCGCCATATTCCTTTTCTTTCCGTCCGACGATTAGAATCTCTCCAACCACAGACGACCCGCTGAAATGCCCCTCAATTTCCTCCGGGTAGATATTTTTGCCGCCGGAACTGACAATGAGGTTCTTCTTCCTGCCATTGATGTAGATAAAGCCGTCGTCGTCTATGTAACCGAGGTCGCCGGTTTTGAGAAACCCGTCGTCGGTGAACATCTCCGCTGTGGCTTCAGGGTTTTCGTAGTAGCCAAGCATGATGGACGGGGACTTGACGACTATCTCGCCCATGCCTTCGTCGTTCTTGTCAATGATCTTGACCTCAGTGTACTTAACCGGCAATCCAACCGAGGCGTTGCGCCTGTGCCACGGCGTATTCACGCTGATCAGCGGGCTGTTCTCGCTCATGCCATACCCATGCACAATGTTAAAACCAAGCGAGTCAAAGAAGTCTGCTGTTTTGATATTGAGCGGTCCCCCGCCCGCAACCATTATGCGAAGCGATTCAAGGCGCGCCTTCTTGCGGATAAACTTAAACACCTTCTGCCCAAACTCGACATTGCCCTTATTAGCCTCTTTGAGGGCAACCTTCCGCAGAGCGTCCAAAACTACCCTTACTATAGAAGGAAGTTGCTGATACTTCTGGTCAATGGCAGCCATAACCTTATCGTAGAGGAGCGGCACGGCAATGAGGAAGGTTCCGCCCGCATCGTGGATGTCATCAACAACCACTTGTCCAACAAGACGCTCGACAATGATGGTTCCCGCCCCACTGGAGAACGGCGATACGAACGAACAAGTCGTGGGGTAAGTGTGATGCAAGGGAAGCACGTTAATGAATATGTCGGATGGGACTGCCCGCAGAGAACGTACCGCAGCGTTGGCATTGGCGATGATACCTTTGTGATGAAGGGTTACGCCCTTCGCAAAACCAGTGGTGCCAGAGGTAAACACAATCGACACTGGATCGTGTTCAGCAATCTCGCTCACAGCAGGGAGCTTTTGGGAATCCGCGTCCCGGCCAAACGCTGAATACGCCCGCTCACCCTCTTCCGTGAAGCACACGAAGGTCTTGAGCAAAGCTGCCTTAGCAGCTTCTTTTGCGAAATCCATCTTCCGCACAGAATAAAAAAACGCCTTGGCTTTGGTTATCTCAAGTATGTTAAAACACTCTTTTTCAGATACTAAGAAATCAACCGGCACAATGACCAGACCAGCGATTGCCGCGCCAAGATAGGTTGCTATCCACTCAGGCCGGTTCTCAGCCCACAGCACGACTCGGTCTCCCTTGACCAAGCCCGCAGCAAGCAAACCTCGTCCCACCCGGCGACTCTCCTCCGCAAGGCGCTTGAACGACCACTCGGTAAACTTTTTCTGTTTACCCGAACGATAATAGATAGCAGTCTTCTCCTGCCATTGTTCCTCAATGGCGGATAACCACGCGCTAAAATTCGGATATGGCATATCCGGCCAATCGGCAATGTATTCTTTAGGGTCTAACATAATAGTAATAGGTTAAACAGATTTATAGATTTTGTCAAAACTATATACAGGCCATCTGGCGCTCGGTATACTAAGGCCACATGCGTATTGTTATCGTCGGCGCGGGACAGGTGGGAACCCAACTGAGCCGGCATCTCATACAGGAAAAACATGACGTCTCGCTCATTGAATCCAACGAGGAATGGGCGCGCCATGCCTCCAATCGGCTTGATTGCCTCGTCGTGCCTGATGAGGGCAATAACATAAACGCCTTGGAAGAAGCCGGCATTGCTAAGGCTGACGCGCTCGTCTGCGTTACTGGCTCAGACGAGGTGAATATGCTCATCTGCGGGCTTGTCGCGTCCCGTTACCCGGATGTGATCAAGATCGCCCGTGTGCGGAATGACGATTATGTGCGGCTGAACCACGAAGTCTCCCAGCCCAATCAGCGAATACTCGGCATCGATCACTTTGTTCACCCGGACGTGGCCGCGTCCCGCTCAGTGCTGAACGCCGTGAGTCACGGCGCAAGCGGCGATATCCTCGCCTTTGCCGGTACTACTTACAAAATCGGCTCGGTGGACATCATGGCCGGGAGTAGCTTTGACGGCCTTTCGCTCAAGGACTTCCGCACAATCGCGCCAATGGATAGCCTTGTTACGCTTATCGAGCGCAAGGGCGTAAGCCTTTTGCCAAGCGGCGCGACCCAGCTTGCCAAAGGCGACCGTATCCATGTGCTTGCGCAGGAAACAGCGCTTGGCGCTATCTTTAACCACGCTGGCCATAGAGAAGTGATCCTGCGAAAGATTGGCGTGGTGGGCGGCGGACGGGTAGGCGCGCTTATTGCCGGGGGCTTGCTGCGTAAAACAGTCGAGGAACAAGGGCCCGCTCCAGCAAAGAAAAAGCTGGCGTTCGTGTTTTCCCTTTTTAAGAAACTGGTTCCCAAAAGTTTCCGTCGCGTAATCGTTATTGAGCAGGACTACCAGCTCTGCAAAGACCTCGCAGCTCGTTTCCCCGAAGCCTTAGTCCTCAATCAAGACATTTCCGATGAAAGTTTCGTGGTAGAGGAACGCCTCAACGATCTTGACCTCATCATCACTGCAACCGGCAATCAGGAGCTTAACTTGATTACCGCAGTATATCTGAAATCACGGGGCGTACGTCGTGCAATCGTGCTGGTTACCGGAACTGGTTACGCGGCAATGGGACGGCAGCTCGGCCTTGACGTGGTGATCCCCATGCAGTCAGTGGTGGTGGATTCGATCCTGTCGGTGCTTATGGGAAGCGGAGTGAAGGGTATTCATCGCATTGGCGACGGCAATATTGATGTCATTGAGATTGAGATCAGCTCAAACGCGCCTGTGGTAAACAAACCCATCACCGCGCTCCGCTTTTCCGCTGGGGGGCTGGTTATGCTCGTGGCTCGCGGCGAAACGTCGTTCATCCCTAAAGGGGATTACGTCTTCACTGCCGGAGACCGTATCATTATCATCGTGAAGAAGAAAAGCGAAAAGGAAATCGAGCAATTCTTTGGCGTACAGTGAGGCGTTATGTTTACACGGTTTAGGATGCCCGCGCTGGTTCTGGGCTTTAGCGCGCCAATGATGCTGCCATCGCTCATCATGGCGCTGGCGTGGCATGAGCCGGTTGCGGCTTTTGCCATACCCATAGGAATCGCGGCGGCGTTCAGCCTGCCGAGTCTGCTCTCCCTGCGTAAAAGCAAGATTCAGTTCGGCGCAAAAGACGGCTTTTTACTGGTCTCGCTCACTTGGGTTTTGATGAGCCTGCTTGGTTCTCTGCCCTACTTCCTCGCGGGACAGGGCTTAAGTTTTGCATCTGCTGTGTTTGAGAGTAGCTGCGGCTTTGCCACAACCGGCGCGACTACCATAAACAATGTAGAAGCCCTGCCCCGCTCGCTCTTGTTCTGGCGAAGCACCACTCACTGGTTCGGCGGTATGGGCATCATTCTGTTTACAGTGGCGCTCATGCCGCTTTTGGGCGTGGGCGGCTTCCAGCTCATCAAGGCTGAAACACCGGGTCCGGAAACAGAAAAGATCACCCCAAAAGTAACCGCGACCGCCAAGATACTCTGGCTCGTGTACTGCGCGCTCACCATGGCGCTTTTCCTGCTCTACCTGCTCGGCGGCATGGACTGCTTTGACGCCCTCTGCCATGCCTTTGCGATCATGGCTTCAGGCGGGGTCAGCACCAAAAACACCGGCATCGCCTTCTACGATTCCGCCTTCATTGAGATTGTTACCACAGTCTTCATGCTCCTCGCCGGCTTTAACTTCAACCTCTACTTCAAGCTCCTGCGCGGTAAAGGCATGGACATACTCCATAACACTGAGGGCAAAGCCTACTTCGGCATATTCGCGGTTTCTTCCATTATAATAGCAACGAGTATCTTCCCGCTTTACGGTTCAGTTGGCAAAGCCCTACGCTATGCCGCGTACCAGAGCGCCTCAATCCTGAGTACCACTGGCAGCGCCATTGTGAACTACGAGCTATGGCCCCCGCTGGCGCAGTGCGTTTTGTTCCTGCTCATTGGCGTTGGCGGCTGCTCTGGTTCCACTGCTGGAGGCGTCAAGGTGATACGCCATGCCGTACTGTGGAAGCAGGCGCTCAATGAGTTGCGTCGGCTTCTCTACCCCCAGGGCGTGTTCACGATCCGCCTGAACAAGAAGGTAGGGCGCAAGGACGTGGTTTACGGTGTCGCGGGCTTTGTGTTTCTGTATGCGGTGGTCGTTGCCATAAGCACGCTCATCACCACTGCCTTTGGCACAGACCTGTTTTCCGCGTTCAGCGCCTCCGCCGCGATGATTGGCAACGTTGGTCTGGGTTTCGGCGCTGTTGGCCCCGCCCAGAACTACAGCGCGTTTCCCGACACGGTCAAATACCTCTTTTCCTTTGTGATGCTTCTGGGACGCCTTGAACTGTGGACCCTATTCATCCTGTTCTCATCGGAATACTGGCGGCGCTGAATACCGGAGTTCATTTTGTACGTGAAACGCTCGCGGCTGTACGACGGACACACCCGCAGCTCATGCTGTTTCCAATCAAGCCCAGCAATTCAAAGTATCGAGATTTCATGCTAAACAGAGGCATGGGACAGGGAATCTTTAAGAGACTCATAGAGACATTTAGCCGGGAGTGCGAACAAATGCCTGATTCCAGGCGACCTGGACACAATGAACGCTGCAACATCGCCGCTTTCGTGAAAAGCGCCTTCGACGTATTTTTCTTTCAGCGCCAGTCGATGCTGGATTACCAGCGCCGGATGAAGGAACAACACGGGAGGAACAACCTGGAAACCGTGTTTGGGGTTACGGCGCTGGCGTAGGGGTAGATAAGGCGCTGAAGGTACGGGTAGGTCAGGCGCTGGCGTAGGGGTAGATAAGGCGCTGAAGTACGGTAGGTCAGGCGCTGGCGTAAGGTAGGTCAAGCGCTGAAGGTACGGGTAGGTTAGACGCTGGCGTAAGGTAGGTCAAGCGCTGAAGGTACGGGTAGGTTAGACGCTGAAGTAGGGGTATAGATAAGGCGCTGAAGTACGGTAGGCCAAGCGCTGGCGTAAAGGAGGTTAGGTGCTGGCGTAAGGTAGGTTAGATGCTGGTGTAAAGGAGGTTAGATGCTGGCGTAAGGTAGGTCAGGCGCTGGCGTAGGGGTAGATAAGGCGCTGAAGTACGGTAGGTCAGGCGCTGGCGTAGGGGTAGGTCAGGCGCTGGCGTAAGGTAGGTCAAGCGCTGAAGGTACGGGTAGGTTAGACGCCGAAGTAGGGGTATAGATAAGGCGCTGAAGTACGGTAGGCCAAGCGCTGAAGTAGGGGTAGATAAGGCGCTGAAGTACACCTTTTGCCGGTTTCTCCATGAAAACGGGGAGGCTTTTATCCTTTTTGTCTGGGGAGATGAGCCTGACGGGTGATACTTTGAATTCCTCGTTCAGAACTAGGAAGTTTGAGTTCAGAACTATATACCGCTTACTCGAAGTATCTGGAAGAGCAGAAGGAAGAGACAAAGGGCTAAA
>JAIRMT010000005.1 GCA_031258505.1 Treponema sp. | reverse complement strand
AAGATCATCGAATTACGCGAATGAACGCGAATCTTCTTTAGAGAAATGAAATATTCGCGTATATTAGCGTCCATTCGATGACCAATTCTTACCGTTTTTTCTTCCTGCGTAACATGAGTTCTAAGTTAAATCGTTAAACCAGACTGCGGTGAACCGCTATTCGCCATGGTCAATGGCTTGTTTCACAAACCTATTCACCAAAACGCCGCCTAATGGCGGCGTTAGCGAAACAGTTGTTTCAATCCACGCGCTCACATGAAACGCGACAGCGCCCTTACCGTGGGTTTTAATACCCCGCCCCTTGGGGCGTAAAACTGGGGGCGCGGGGGATTTGTTCCCCCGCATACGATACGCTTTCAAGGAGAAAGCTTCAATACCCCGCCATTCATGGCGGGGATTCTTTATTGCAGGCTCAAAAAGCTTTCTTGTTACGGTACTATTGCGTTGAAAATATCGCTCCAGTCCCCTTTAAGGCTCGTTCCGCTTTCCCACCGCACCGCGAAGTACACACGCTTACCCCGCTCACTTTCCTTAAAGCTCAGTTCGAGCGGGTTTGAGGTGGTAAAAGCTGAATGGATCAGGTCTTCAATTTCTGTAGGCGGCGTTTCAGTAATCACCCACAGACATTCAAGGCCGTGTACGCGTTCAGGCTTACTCCAGCGCTTCGCGTTTTCAGAACGGAAGCGGATGCGGACAACACGCGGATGAGGGGTCAGAACCTCGACAATAGGTATACCTTCGGGTCGAGGTACAGGCGAAGGATGAGGGTCGCGGTTGGGGATACCCATTGCCGTGCGGTCCTCATTGCTCACCGGCGGAAAGCGCAGATACTGGTTGACAAAGATGCGGAGACGCTTTTTGCTTGCTTTCTTGGCGTTGTTCTTAGCTTCGGTATCTACCTGAGTGTGAGGTCCCAGGAAAGCCGTATACGCCGTATGCCAGGCAGTATAGGCGTCCGCTAATTCTGTTCGGGCTGAATCGGGAATATGGGTCCACGCTGGGGTTGCGCCAGAGCATTTCTGATTAACAAACAGGTTTATCTGCTCAAACTTGTTGTCGTATTCCGAGTCAGTCAACAAAAGATAATCAACAGCCATCTTTTCCTCCTAAAAATAAAATTTTTTCCAGTTAGCCATGCAAACTGGTTTTTCACAAAAGTTATCGCGCGCTGTAAGCAAGGTCCAGCGCGCCATAGTCGAGCATTGCGATTGCAAATCAAGCATATATGCTCTAATAACAAATTTTTAACATTTTGACAATCATTTATCCTGATCCAGAAGAAAGTTTTCCTGATCCAAAAAAGAGTTTTCCTGATCCAAAAGAGCGTTTTCCTGATCCAGAAGAAAGTTTTCCTGATCCAAAAGAGCGTTTTCCTGATCCAAAAGAAAGTTTTCCTGATCCAGAAGAAAGTTTTCCTGATCCAAAAGAGCGTTTTCCTGATCCAGAAGAAAGTTTTCCTGATCCAGAAGAAAGTTTTCCTGATCCAAAAGAGCGTTTTCCTGATCCAAAAGAGCGTTTTCCTGATCTGTAATCGAGTCCTGAAGAGCAATGTATGTACTAAAGAAGCGGATAGTAACGATGCTGTCTGCAAAGAGAAGCTGAGAGGGGCAATGTGTTTATTAACGCTAAAGGACTTGTTCATCTGTTACTCCTTTATGGGATAAACTCTAGCACATTCTACACTATAATATATAGCTTAAGTAAGAACCCACGCGCTTTTTTTTCTCATTTTTTAGTTTATTTTTCAAGGACAGTGTACGAATCTGCGGAAAGCTGCTCAGGCTGACTGCGCGCAGCCCGCAACTTCCCGTAGACATGAGTCTTACGCCTTGGTTGAGAACCCCTGCAAAGCCTTAGTCGGGCATTTTGCCGCGCAGAGACCGCAGGCGGCGCAGTTTGCGGCGTCAATCACCGGAATACCTCTGTCCAATGTGATGCAGTGTTTGGGACAGACTCTCACACAGAGTTCGCACTTGATGCAGCCGGCCTTGCAGGTCTTTAACACCATAGCCTTGAGTGGGTTGCGATTGGAACAGCGGGTTAAAGGCGCGGCGCGGTCAATGGGAATGACTTGCAGTAAGGTTTGCGGACACTCGGCGGCGCAGGCTTTGCAGCCAGTACAGCGCGCCGGGTCGATGCGCGGCAAACCATTGTCGCCCAGAGAGAGCGCCCCGAACTGGCAGACCTTTAAGCAATCGCCGAAGCCGAGACACGCCCACGAGCAGAGCTTAGTTCCGCCAGCGGAGAGCTTTGCAGCGCGGCAAGTGGGAACGCCAGTGTATACGCCTTTGAGCGGAGAGTGTTCCAGCGTTCCTTGACAGGCAAGTACCGCGACTTTCGGCGCGAGCGCTTCAGCTTCAACGCCAGTCAGTGCGGCGATTTGCGCGGCAACCGCTGCGCCGCCGACAGTGCAGCGGTTTGCCGGAGCCTCTTGCTTGGCCACAGCAGCGGCATAGCCGTCGCAGCCGGGGAAACCGCACGCGCCGCAGTTCGCGCCCGGAAGCGCGGCGCGGATTTGTCCCGCGAGCGGGTCTTCAACAACCGCGAAGAACTCGCGGAAAAAGCCTAGGGCAAGCCCTAAAAGCAGGGCAAGCGCAAACGCAAAAAACGCGCTTATAAGCACAATACTCACGATACGCCTCCTATTTCACCAGACCGGAAAAACCAGTAAACGCCATTGACAGCAGGGCTGCCGCCACAAAGAGAATCGGCGCGCCTTTGAGAAACGCGGGTATGGGACTGGTTCTTATACGCTTGCGTATGCCGGCAAGCAGCAGCAGCGCGATAAGAAAGCCTAGCGCCACGCCTAAGGCATAGACCACTGATTCAACAAAGGTATAACCGTTTGAAATCACGTCAAACGTAACTGCAAGGATTGCGCAGTTCGTCGTGATAAGCGCCAGATAGATGCCCATTGAGGCATAGAGCGCGGGCGCGGTCTTTTTAAGGTAAAACTCAACCAGCTGCACGAGCGCGGCAATCACCAGGATAAACACGAGTATCTGTAAAAACTCCATGTTCAGCGGTTCCAGAATGAAACAATAGATGGGCCAGGTTACGCACGTGGCGAGTAGGGTAACAAAGGTTACGGCAAGACCCATGCCGATAGACTTGTCCTCGTCAATACTCATACCGATAAAGGGACAGAGCGCCAGAAAGCGCATTAACACCACGTTATCAATGAGCAGCGCCTTTATAAAAATCGTGAACAGCGTCATACAGCGCCTCCGTGATGATGAACGCCAGCAGCAGCAGCACGCTGCGCCGGCTCATTGCCTCTGCACCGGGATTTGATAGCGCTGTTGAGGCTGATAAACAGGGCAAACACGAAGAAACCGCCCGGCGGAAGCGTGAAGAAGAGGATCGGCTGAAACCCCTCCGGCATAATCGGGAAGCCCAGAAGCGCGCCGCTTCCCAGCGCTTCCCGTACAAGCGCGATACCAGCAAGTACCCACGTGTAACCAAGCCCCATGCCCAGAGCGTCCGGGATGACCTTTATCAGCGCTTGCTTTGAAGCAAAGGATTCCACCCGCCCCATGATGATGCAGTTCACGACAATGAGAGGGATAAACACGCCCATAGCTTCAGACAGTTCCGGGAAGTATGCTTTTAACACATAGTCAATCACAGTGGTAAAAGCCGCGATCACGATGATAAAGATCGGGATGCGTATAGAGTCTGGGATCAGTTTCCTGAAGAGACTAATGACTAGTTCTGACATAAGCAGGACAAAGGTCATGGATAGCCCCATGCCAATACCGTTTACCACGGCGTTTGTTACCGCGAGCGCGGAACACAGACCAATGGTGAGGCTCAGGAGCGGGTTTTCCCGCACCAGACCGTTTCTAAAGATTTTGACCAGACTCATTGCGCCGCTCCTTCGCTATTCCATGACTCAAACGCCAGCGCTGAGGTTTTCACCAGAGCTGCTACAGCGCGGCTGGTGATTGTGGAGGCGGTAATGGCCTGCACATCCTGCTTTACTTCAAACGAATCATGTATGGACTTGTTTGCAAACTGGCCCGTGAATGTGATCTTCTTTGCCTTATCAACATAATAGCTGGGCGACGCGGCGTTTGCTCCCAAGCCCGGAGTGTCGGCGTGTTCGAGTATCTTCACGCGGCTGATCACGCCGTCTGCGCGGATTCCCACTAGCGCCTTTATATCGCCGCCATAGCTTGGACCGACGGCTTGAATCGCCACGCCGTTGAGCGTGTTGTTTTGCCACGCCGTGTACTGGCTTTGAAAGCTCACAGTCGGCTCAGGACTGATGATGTTTCCAGTAATGTCCTCAAAGCGGTCGGCTTCAGGGAAGAGGTCTTTGAGCGCGGCTTGGAGATCAGCGGCTTGCCGCGCGCTAATCGCGGAACTCGTGCCAGTGTAGACAAAAGCCAGCCCCACGCAGGCGGCAGTTGCATAGAGCGCCAGCGTAATACCCAGTTTCAATATGTTCTTCATGGTTTAACCGCCTTTTTGGGTTTCGCCGCAAACCCATATTTCTTTTGTATAAAATGATCGAGGAAGGGAGCCACAGCATTCATAATCAAAAGTCCGTAGGTAACGCCTTCTGGGAATGAGCCCCATTTCCTGATGAGTACGGTGATGAGTCCTGCGCCAGCCCCGAACATGAGTTTGCCCACAGCAGTTAGCGGTGCGGTAACATAGTCAGTTGCCATGAACACTGCGCCGAAGACTACGCCGCCGCTGAGGAGCGCGAAGAGCGGGTCAATGCCGAGAATGGCTGAGGCAAGGGTAGTCATGGCGAGCATGGCTGCAGGCGCGCGCCAGTCTATGGTTTGGGTTATGAGGAGATACGCAGCGCCCAGCAGAATGAGCAGTATGGACGTTTCCCCGATACAGCCGGCGTGGTTTCCCAGAAACAGTGTTTGCATTACTGCCGCATAGTCAGCGCCAGCAATAGGGTTAGCAAAGTTATTGCCGACTGCCGCGATTGCTTCAGCGCCGCTTAAGCTGCGCGCCGCGCCCAGCGGGGTTGCGCCAGAAAGCGTGTCAGGCAGGCTAAGTGCAAAGCCTCCAGGCGGTCTATGCCAGGTTGTGATAGCTGCTGGAAAGCTCATAATGAGAAAGGCGCGTCCGGCAAGCGCGGGATTAAACACGTTAGCCCCAAGTCCGCCGAAGAATTCCTTTACTACGATGATGGCGAACACAGCGCCAAGCGCTGTCATCCACAGCGGCGTGGACGGCGGCAACACAAGCGCCAGCAAAAGGCCCGTAAGCGCGGCTGAAAGGTCTTTGATGCGAATGTCCCGCTTAATCAGACGCCTGAACAGCGCCTCTGCGCCAATCGCCGCGCCCATTGAGACGACAATCGTGAGCAGCGCGGGAAGCCCAAAGATCGCCGCGCCGTAGATTGAACAGGGCGCAAGCGAGATAAGCGCGTTTGCCATGAGCCGCTGCGCGTCAACCGGCGACGCGATATGCGGGCTGGATGCCAGAAACACTGCTGGCGGCGCTGTTTTTTCTTCTATTATACTAGCCATTTTACGCCTTCTGCGCCGCTGTTTGCCGCGCCGCTTGCCGGGCGCGGAGGCGCTGCTTGCCAATTCTGAAACGCTGCACCAGCTTGATCCGCGCCGGACACATATAGGTACAGCTTCCACATTCGATACAGTCCATAAGGCCCGCTCTGAGCGCCTCGTCAAGGTCTCCTGCCTCAAGCCCGATATTTATCAGCGCGGGCGACAAATGACAGGGACAGTTCCGCAGACAGCGCCCGCAGCGAATGCAGGGAGTTTCGCGGTCAATGGAAGTTTCTTCCTGAGTCATAAGGATAATGCCAGAGGTGTTCTTCTGAATGGGAATCATCACAGTAGGAACCGCAGTTCCCATCATTGGTCCTCCAAAGAGGATTTTCTTTAAGCGGCCATAATCAATATCCATAAACTCTTTGGGCATATTCGGGAGCATGGCGCCAATGGGCGCTCTGATGTTCTTGGGTAACTTACACGCCCCGCCGCTCACGGTCAAATCGCGGTCAATGAGCGGCTTACCCTGTATAAACGCCTCGGCAATGGCAACGAGCGTTCCCACGTTCTGCACAATACACCCGGCGTCCATAGGAAGTCCGCCTGAAGGTACCTCTCTGCCGGTAAGCGCAGTGATCAGCATTTTTTCGCCGCCTTGTGGATAGCGCGTCTTGCATAGCCCAATCGTAATCGAGTCTGTCAGCTTGGCGAGGCGTATCTCCTGTTCAAGCAGGGGGATCAACCGTTGTTTATTGTCCTCCATGCCGATAATAGCCTTCTTCACGCCGGTAATCTTCATTGCGATAGCCAGTCCCTTAATCAGCAGGTCTGGCTTTTCAGTAAGCACCGCCTCGTCAGTGGTGAGATACGGTTCACATTCAGCCCCGTCCGCGATAAATATATCGATAGGCTTGTTTGGCGGCGGCGAGAGCTTTACATGGGTTGGGAAGCCTGCCCCACCCATGCCGGTCAGCCCGGCTTCTCGCAGACGCAGCAGGGCTTTCTCACGACTACAGGTAAATACGTCAAGCGGCGGCATAAACGCGGTTTGGTTAGTCTCATCATTTTCGATAATGACACACAGACCATCGCTGTTGTTTGATTGCAGGCGCGGCTCAACTTTTTTCACCACGCCGGAGATTGAGGCGTGAACCGGCACGGTCATAGGTCCCGGACTGATAGCCTCAGCAATCTTCTGACCGCGCTTCACCGTGTCCCCGGGCTTTACCAAACTTTGGTTAGGCCCGCCAAAGTGTTGGTTGATTGGAATGACCACCTCTTTTGGCTGAGGAACTAGTTCAAGCGGCTTCCCCTCAGTCGCGTGCTTCCGCGTGGGGAGCTTGAGTCCCCGTCTAAAACTACTTACTTGCATAAATGTTTATTCCTCCAAACAAGACAGTACCAGAAGCGTCTACACTTACACAAGTTGAACTTATACCGTAAAGAAGAAGTGGCTCACATACTGATCCGCTAGTATCAGGATTCCAAGACAGACAACATACACCGCGAATCCAATGAGCGAGTGTTCCTTTACGATTTTAAGCATGAGCTTTACTGAGAAGAAACCGACAATTCCTGCGGTGAGTACGCCGGCGATGAGTGGCGCCGCGTCAGGGCTGCCGCTCGCCTCGCCGCTAATCACGTCCTTGAGCTGCAAGACCAGGGCGCCCAGAATCGCTGGTATGGATAACAAAAACGAGAAGCGGGCTGCGATACCGCGCTCCACTTTGCGGGAAAGCGCGCCGGCAAGCGTGAAGCCTGAGCGCGAAACTCCGGGTATAATGGCGATTGCCTGCATGATCCCGATGATAAGCACATCAGGTATGCCCATATATTCCCGTATTACGCCTGAACGCCTGGATAGACGCTCTGAAACGAAGAGCGCTGTCCCGGTAAGCAGAAATGCGAAACCCAGAAACTGCGCGGAGGCAAAGGCGCTTTCGATGAGGTCTTTGAAAAATAGAGCCACAATAACCGTTGGTATTGTAGCGATAATGAGGAAACCGGTTTTGGCTTGAATGGGCTTTCTAAGGAGTTCCCAAATATCGTCCCATAGCACAACAAACACCGCGAACAAGGTACCCACGTGTACCAATATGTCAAAGAGTAGGGCGCCTTCGGATATGCCAAACAGCTTTTGCAGCAGCGCTAGATGACCCGAACTACTCACCGGCAGGAATTCCGTCAGTCCCTGTACCGCGCCTAGTATGATAGCTTCAATGATACTCATAGACTCACCCTAGCAGGCTTTACCCTTTGACACAAGCGTATAACCGCACACTTGCGTTTGCGTCGCCACAGTCGCTTACAGGTCAGGGATTAAGCTTCTGGCGGCTGATCTGCCGAAGCGACTTGAACGCCCCTTGAGTCTTTCAGGCCGCTTGTGCTAAGGTTTTTAAGCATGAAAACATACATACAGTTCATCAGGTCAATCCGTATCTTTGTCAGCCTATTTTTTGTTTATTGCGAACCGCCTTATGGGGCGGTTTTTTTTCGTCAAAAAATTAGTGGATTAAGGAAGGATCATGCTTAAAGGACGACATCTTATTGAGCCGGGGAATCTCAGTCTTGAGGAGCTGGAGCGGCTCTTTGTTCTTGCGGGACGCATCGAGACCGAGGCGTGTCTACAGGATGCGTGTCGGGGAAAAGTGTTGGCGACGCTTTTTTTTGAGCCAAGCACGCGAACGCGGCTTAGTTTTGAGGCTGCCATGCTGCGCATGGGCGGCGCGTGTCTGGGTTTTGCTGAACCCGGTTCAAGCTCGGTCGCCAAAGGAGAGAGCCTAGTGGATACGGTACGGACGGTTTCCTGCTATGCGGACGTCATTGTCATGCGGAACCCCAAGGAAGGCGCGGCTCTGCTTGCATCCCGCTATTCCAGCGTGCCAGTGATTAACGCCGGAGACGGCGGCCATCATCACCCCACCCAAACCCTGACCGACCTGCTCACCATCAAGCGGCTGCGGGGAACGATTGGCAATATCACGGTGGGCTTCTGTGGGGACCTCAAGTTTGGCCGCACGGTTCATTCTCTGGCAAAAACCCTATCCCGTTACCCCAGTATCAGGATGGTGTTTATCTCACCGCCAGAACTCAGGCTTCCGTCGTATATCACGTCGGGAATGCTGGTAAAGGCCGGGATTGACTACCTTGAAACTGATCAGCTTGATAAGGTGATGGGCGAGCTTGACGTGCTTTACATGACCAGAGTACAGCGAGAGCGTTTCTTTAACGAGGAAGACTACGTCAGGCTCAAGGACAGCTATATCCTTGACCGCAAAAAGATGAAGCTGGCGCGTGAGAGCCTCATCGTGCTTCACCCGCTGCCCCGCGTGAACGAAATTGCGCCAGAGGTGGATACAGACCCGCGAGCTGCGTATTTCAAACAAGTAAAATACGGCATGTACGTCAGAATGGCGTTACTGTCATCAATTCTAGGAGTGGAATCATGCTAAACATCGAAAAGCTGAAGAACGGGATCGTCATTGATCATATCAGGGCTGGACACGGCATAAGGGTTTTCAACTGGCTTGGTCTGGACAAGACGTCTCACACCGTGGCTTTTGTGGTAAACGCCCAATCCAATCACATGGGTAAAAAGGACATCATCAAGATCGATGACACCATCTCCATTAACTTTGATGTGCTGGGGCTTATCGACCCGAACATCACGGTAAACATCATCGAGAACGAGCAGGTCTGTGAAAAGATCAAGCTCCGGCTGCCCAGACGGGTGGAAAACATCCTTATCTGTAAAAACCCCCGCTGCATCACCTCAAATGAACATTACATCCCCCACATCTTCAACCTGGATAACGAGGAGCTGCGCACCTATCGCTGTGAATACTGCGACGAATTGCGCTCAGGGAGCGATTTCCAATAGAACATTCCCG
>JAIRMT010000004.1 GCA_031258505.1 Treponema sp. | reverse complement strand
ATTGATTTAATAGTAAGCGATATCCCTTATGGCATAGGCGTAGATGACTGGGATGTTTTGCATGACAATACCAATAACGCCTATTTAGGCTCAAGTCCCGCTCAGGAAAAAGCCGGAGCTGTATTCAAAAAAAGGGGGAAGCCGTTAAATGGTTGGTCGGAGGCAGATCGGCTTATCCCAAAACAATATTATGATTGGGTTAAGACATGGGTTGGGGAATGGTTTCGTGTTATAAAGCCGGGGGCTAATGTATTTATATTTTCTGGACGGCGTATGGCTCACCGTTGTGTATGCGCGTTTGAAGATGTTGGTTTTACCTATAAAGATATGCTAGGTTGGAAAAAAGAACGAGCTGCGCACAGAGCTCAAAGAATTAGCGTAATATTTGAAAGGAGGAAGGATATATCATCCGCAAATAAATGGGTAGGTTGGAAAGTTGGTAATTTACGCCCTGTCTTTGAACCGATATTATGGTTTACAAAACCCTATAAAATAGGCGGGACTATAGCGGATAATGTTTTGCAGTATAATCTTGGGGCCTATAATGAAAACATACTAAAAAAATATGGTCAGGAGCCTGACAATATTTTTCATATTCAAGCGCAACAATCAGATGTGGGTTTACATCCTACCCAAAAGCCATTAAAACTTATGGAATTATTGATTGAATTAACGACCATTGAAAAGCAAATTGTACTCGATCCGTTTTGTGGAAGCGCTACTACATTGATAGCCGCTTCTCGACTTAACAGGCAATATATTGGGTTTGAAAAGGAAGAAGAATATTATAATATTGCCTCAAATAGATTAAATGAAGAAAAATGTGATAGGAAAAATATGTTGTTATAACTCACCTTACGTACCGGAAAGAAAAAGAACATCGAATTACGCGAATGAACGCGAATCTTCTTTAGAGAACTGAAATATTCGCGTATATTAGCGTCCATTCGATGACAAATTCTTACCGTTTTTTCTTCCTGCGTAACATGAGTTCATAAGAAAACCTCCTCTCCTTCTTCTATAGGGCATACGCCCCGCTGTAGAAAAGTATATCAGCATAGGCTCTCAGGACGTTTCCATTTATTGCTTAACTAAACCTGTTCCAGTACATCTCATGTAGCGTTTAGAACTCCGATTGTTCTGTTCAGAACTCCGAGAATCTAGCTCAGATTTGCGCTGGAAACGGCTTGAGACCCGCCGTCGGCAAACGCAAAACTCCCTGTCAAAAGGAGAACCACAAAAACATGATACTGATTTTCTTTATGAGAAAACCTCTTGTCTTTTTCTATGAGGCATACGCTCCTATGAAAAAGATAACAGCATAGGCGCTCAGGAGGTTTATCTCACTTTTTCTTTTATTGTCTCGTGCAGCTCTCATCCCAAGCCGGCTTTGCGCCGCGTGTACACATCGTAGAGGACCGCGAGAAGCACTACTGCCGCTTTGACCACATACTGCCAGTGCTGGCCAAGGTTCATAAGGGACATGCCGTTGTTAATGGCTGACATGACCAGTCCCCCAACGATGACACCCACGACCGTGCCGATGCCGCCCGATGCGGAGACCCCGCCGATATAACAGGCGGCGATGGCGTCCATTTCAAAGAGATTGCCCGCCTGAGGCAGGGCGGAGTTCATGTAGCCGGTGGAAACAATCGCGGCAAGTCCTGAGAGTGAACCCATGATGGAGAAAACAATGAACACAACCTGTTCCGAATTGATCCCCGATAGTTTCGCGGACCGGGAGTTTCCGCCCACCGCATAAATATAGCGGCCAAGAACAGTATTCTTCATAATAAAATTGAAGATAAGGATGGTTACGCCCAACACTATAACAACGATAGGCAAGCCCCGGTACGTTGAAAAGCGCTGGGAAAGAAAGATCACCAGAGCGCTGATGAGCGCCACTTTTCCCACGAAGAGCGGTATGGGCATAACTTCAAAGTTATTCTTGAGACGGTTTTTGCGGGAAATCATTTCGGTAACGATGTAAAGAACAACAACGATGAGGCCGATCAACAACGCGCTGAGATACACGGTTCCTATGCTGAAGTTTCCCGCCAGTTCTTCGGGAAGCGCGCCGAATCTAAGCCCCTCGATAGGCCCGCCATAATGGATTTCAAAGCCGGGGAAGTTAAGGAAACCGGATGCCATTTGTTTATAGACATCATCATGGGGGTTAATGGGATTTACCTTCGTGATGATGTAGGTAAGTCCCCGGAAGAGGAGCATACCAGCGAGGGTAACGATGAAGGCGGGGATTTGCAGGTAGGCGATCCAGAAGCCTTGAAACGCGCCGATAGCAGCTCCGATAATCAGGGCGACAAGTAGGGTTGGGACGATGCCGATGCCTGTATTGTACACCATTACGCTGATGGCTCCAACAAAGGCGCAGACGGAGCCCACGGAGAGGTCTATGCCCCCGATGATGATCACTTGTACCATACCAACCGCTAAAATAAGCACATAGCTGTATTGGATAAAGATATTGGTGAAATTACGGGAATTAAAATTCGTTCCCCTGGTAAGAAAGGCAAAAATAACCATTATCACTGCCAGCATGATAAACATGGAATAATTTCTGATGTTATTCTTGATCAGATTTCCAATGCTGCTTTTTGGCGCCCCTGAATCACTCATAAAAACTCCTTATAATGATATCTTATGGCTCTATCGCCATTCTTAATTAACTAAGGCCATGTGCATTATCTTTTCCTGAGTTGCCTCATCGTGGTTGAGCATACCCTTGATTTTTCCCTCGTTCATCACATAGATACGGTCGGCCATTCCCAGAGCCTCGGGAAGTTCCGAGCTTACCATGATGACGCTCTTGCCTTGCGAAACAAGGTCGTTAAGTATCTGATATATCTCGGTTTTTGCCCCGACGTCTATCCCGCGAGTTGGCTCGTCAACAATAAAAATGTCAGGATTAGCCAGCAGGGTACGGCTTAATACAACCTTCTGTTGGTTCCCGCCGGAAAGATTGCGGACAAGCTGATTGATCGAAGGTGTTTTAATGCGGAGCTCATTCCGGTATTTTTCAGCTTCCTCAAATTCCCGCTGCGCCGCGACAACGCCGAATTGGGATAGCTTTGACAAAGACGATGATGATATGTTGTTCTTGATGCTTTGAATTAAAACGAGACCGAGGTTTTTCCGGTCCTCCGAGACATACCCCAGACCCTCGCCAATGGCCGCGCGCGCGGAATTCAGGGAGGTTTTCTTCCCATGAATAAAAAGTTCTCCCTCGCTGTGGAAACCGTAAGAATTACCGTAAAGACTCATCATCAGCTCGGTGCGCCCCGCGCCCATGGGTCCGCAGAAGGCGAGTATCTCCCCCTTTCGCAGGTAAAAGGAAACGGAATCCACCACCTTGATGGCGTGGTACTCAGGATGGTACACCGTCCAATTCTTCACTTCCATCACTGTTTCACCAGGAACGCTGGAACGCTCCGGGAAGCGGTTGGTCAGATCGCGGCCTACCATGTCCTTTATGATCATGGCTTCGGTCAGCTTCGCCTCTTTGACGTTAAAGGTGGAGATTGATTTCCCATCCCGCAGAACTGTTACTGAGTCGGCGATCTTGAGAACCTCGTTGAGCTTGTGGGAAATCATAATCGAAGTAATACCCTGGCGTTTGAACTCCAGAATCAGATCAAGCAGTTTCGCACTTTCGTCATCGTTAAGAGAGGAAGTCGGCTCGTCCAGAATCAGCAGTTCCGCGTGTTTCGAGAGCGCCCGGGCGATTTCCACAAGCTGCTGCTTGCCGACGCCCATCTTGCTTACCACTGTGGCAGGGTTTTCCTTTAGCCCCACTCGATCAAGGTACTTTTGCGATTCTTTTATATAGGTATCCCACTTGATGATTCCAAACCGGGTTTTCATGTGTCCAAGGAAGATGTTTTCATATATAGAAAGATAGGGGCTTAAAGCCAGTTCCTGATGGATGATAGCGAGCCCTTCTTTTTCACTGTCCTTAACGCTGTGGTAGTTTGTTTCGTGTCCCTTAAAGAACACCTTGCCTTCGTAAGAGCCTTTGGGATAGACGCCGCTGATGGCGCTCATCAGGGTTGATTTGCCGGCCCCGTTCTCACCGCAGAGAGAATGGATTTCCCCCCGTTTCACCCTGAGGTTCACTTTGTCCAGCGCCCTGACGCCGGGGAAATCTTTGGTTAAGTTCTCAATCTCAAGAATGTATTCATCGCTCATTTGGCGCTCCTACAGATTACGGCTGTGTCCACTGTCAGGATTAAACGGCATACCCTGCATGCACTGGATATACCGTTTTAATCACGAGGCTATTGTAGGTTATTTGCCTGAATCTCGTCGGCGGTGTAGAATCCAGCGTCTACCGGGACTTTCCAGTTATCACGGGTGATGAGAATGGGTTCAAGCAGATAGGCTTGGACATATTTGCGGCCCGTGTTACCGATTTCCCGAAGATCGCCGGAAGCAAGGGTCGCGCCGGGGATATCAATGGATTGGCCTTTGAGTATCTGATCAGCGAGGATGATCGCCGCTTCCGCGAGTTTGTTCGTATCCTTGAATACGGTCATGTACTGCTGGCCGGTTTTGATCATCGCGGTGGAGGCTGCCTCAGCGTCCTGACCGGTAACCACCGGGAGCTTGCTGGCGTATTTCGCGTCAGCAAGGCAGGCTTCGATGATGGCGCGGGCAAGGGTGTCATTGGGGGCGAGAACCGCGTCAAGCACTACGCCGCTGGCGTCGTTGCTGAGGAGGTTTTCCATGCGGGTTTTAGCAATCGGGGCCTGCCAGTTTTCAGTGGCAATGCGCTGGAAGTTGGCGGTGTCCTTAGATGTTTCAGGATAAGGCCCAACCACTTTGAGGACGCCGGACTTGATGTAGGGGTTGAGTACGCTCATGGCGCCATCATAGAAGAAGAAGGCGTTCCCGTCCGTAGGCGAACCGGCAAAAAGGGTGATGTACTTGGGATTGTCGGCTGTGGCGGAGGCTAAGTTCAAACCCTGCTCAATGCCCTGCCCCTGAAACTGACCGACTTTGAAGTTGTTGAAGGTGATGTAATAGTCATAATCCGCCGATTGCTGGATGATTCGGTCATAAGCAATAACCGCCACCCGGTCGCGGGCAGCATCGGTAACCACCGATGCAACGCCATCATTGACGCCGCCGATGACCAGCAGCTTTGCGCCATTGGTCAAAAAGTTCTGAATCTGCCGGTTCTGCACGCTTTGATCCGCGTCTCCATAGGCCACCTCTGCCCGATACCCCCGATTCTGGGCAAAATGCTGCAAAGACGCGCCGTCCTTCTGCCAGCGAAGCACATGGGTTTCCGGCATGGCAATGCCTATCAAGGTAGACCCGGTGCTTGATGCGGCGCTACTCTGCTGCCCACTTCCAAAAACAAGAGCACTTGTGGCCAACAAGATAGCCACAACCATACTGATTTTCTTCATAAGAAAACCTCCTCCATTCTTTCTATGGAACATACGTCCCATCAGTATTTTAGGGATCATATCAGCAGATTTTACCAATGGGCTGTCGTTTATTGCTTAGTTTATCTCATTTGTTGCTTTTATTGTTCTTTCTATAATAGTCTGGAGTACATCCGGTATTAGCCTTAAAATTCCGGTGAAAACTGGAAAGACTGGCAAAGCCGCTTTTGTTGGCTACTACCTCAAGCGATAAATCGCCCATCAGCAGAAGCTGCTTGGCGTTGACCAGCCGCACTTTGGTAAGATAGGAGTGAAAACTCTGGCCGGTTTGCCGTTTAAAAAAGCGGGCAAAATGGAAACGGCTCATAGCGGCTTCCTGCGCGGCAGAATCCAGATCAAGGTTAAGGCGATCAAAATCCCTGAAAATGAGTGTGAGTACTCGTTCCAGCCGCTGTTCAGTGTTGAGGGACGCCAGCTTTTCCGGACTGATGCGGTTTTCTTCACTGTCCATTCGCAGATAGGCAAGAACTATCTGACAAAGGCCGGAACTGATGGCCAGCCGGAATCCTTTCTTTTTTTCTCTATATTCGGTAAATAAGGTATCAATAATTTTATAAATATGAGAATACAAAACCTCATCCTGAGATATTTTCCGTAAACAAGGTTTCCGCTGAAAGAGCCGTTCCCCCAAACGCACGTCCTTTGAAAATATCTGCCCGTCAAAGTGATAAAACCGTAACATAGTACCGGAACCAGTCTGGGGAAACGCATGGACTTGTCCCGGATCTATGAGAACTATGTCGTCCTGCGTAACAGCTATGCTATCCCCATCAATGATGATAATAACATTTCCTTTCAGCACGGTGATGATTTCGTAATACTTATGCCAGTGATTCGGATAGACAAATTCAGGCAGCAGAGAATCCCAGCAGCTGAAAGGAAAATCAGAATCAAACCTGTCCTTCTCTTGCCAAACATTGTTTTCCACAGTTGCCACACTCCTATCTATGAAGGCTACATTCATAATCACATTTCCGACACTTCTATCGGTATAAAAAAGCCTCCACTGGTCCGCGCACCTGTACATCAGTCAGCTCAATGTCCTGCGCATTGAGTATACGGAAACTTTTTTCCCGTACTGGCGGAATGCCCAGAAACATATCAGATTCATCGGGGCTGACCTCGCTTGCCTCATCAGTGGCAAAGTCGCAATGGCTGATCCGAATCTTGCTTACCGGCGATTCAGGAAGACCGGCGATGAAGCCGGCCGAGGCGCGGCAAGCAGTGGCGCGGATGTCTGACACCGTGATGTTCTGTATAGATGGCGTGGTCAGGCTTACTGGCTGGGGTTCAAGGCTGAAATAGCCGTCAGAAAGCCCAGCGCCGCAACGGTAATACATATTGATAGCGAGGGGACAAAGATTATCTTCCATAATAAGGCTATGGAACGAGAGGTCGTGTATAGCGCCGCCCCGTCCCCGCCGCGTCTTGATGCGTATACCCCGATCCGTGCCGCGAAACACGCAGTCCTCCACCTGTACCGCCGAAACACCGCCTGCTGTCTCGCTGCCAATGACCACGCCACCATGCGCGTTCTCCACCACGCAATGGCGAACCGTAATGTCGCGCGAAGCTCTATTCACGCGGATACCGTCCTCGCCGGAGCCGGACTTAATGGCAATGCCGTCATCCCCTACACTGAGGTAACAGTCATTGATCCGCACGTTCTGGCAGGAGTCAATATCCATGCCGTCGGTGTTCGGAGCGTCGGGAGGATTTGTGATGGAGAGTCCCTGAATGACAAGGTCATCGCAGTATACGGGGTGCAGCGTCCAGAACGGGGAGTTGCACAGGGTGATTCCCTCAAGGCGCAGAGAGGAACATTTGTGGAACTGCACAAGTGGAGGACGCAGGAACTGCATATTTCGCCCGCCGCCGCCGCCCGCCTGATTTTGGTAGCCCTTGTTCCGTCCGGCGAGTTCCCGTTCCAGCGCCGTGTCTGGCGCTCGTTGTCCTGCTGCGCGTTTTTGCCGCAGCAGGTTCCACCATACCTGCCCATTGCCATCGAGAACACCCGCGCCGGTCAATGTGATGTCCTCCTGGCCTGTGGCGAACAGGCAGGGGTGCATGGCGTAACACTCGACACCTTCCCAGCGGGTGAAGACGGCGTGATAACGCTCCGGCTCGGGTATGAAGGATATGACCGCCCCGGCTTCCAGACAGAGTGTGGTATGGGAAAACAGTGTCAGAGGCCCGGTGCGCCAAACCCCGCTTCCGACTGAAATGACCGCCCCGCCGTGCTCACGTGCGTACTCAAACGCAGCAGCAAACGCGGACGAATTGTCTGTCTGCCCGTCGCCTCTGGCGCCGAAAGTTTCAATTCTCATACTATTATTATCAGCGGCAGGAGAGGAAAAATTCAGACTATTTTTTGTATTCTGGTGTTACTTTACAAATGCGCACAGGGCGCATGGCGCTTAGTTGGGTGTCTGGCTGGGCCAGCGGCTCGCCGCTGGAGAGAGTGAGGCTGCCGCCCGATTCTGCTAGAAAGCGGCAGCCTTCAGTAATTCATCCACGCTTGAGCGTTTCCACATAACAGATGCCGCTGTACGCGCCGCAACACGAACAGCCCGTCTGAAACCGCGCGTCCCGTCCATCATGGTATGGCGCGCCGCAACACCATGACGCGGGCAGACCATGACATACGCGCGTCCTGTGATTCAGCGTTATGACACCTCAGCGCGAGAGCGGACATCCTTCAGAAGCGCCTAATAGTTTTCAGGCTTTACCTGAAAGTACGACTGAGGAT
The DNA here is from genome assembly GCA_031258505.1 of Treponema sp. Taxonomy (GTDB): domain Bacteria; phylum Spirochaetota; class Spirochaetia; order Treponematales; family Breznakiellaceae; genus JAIRMT01. The sequence continues at coordinate 1,088 of JAIRMT010000004.1, read as the reverse complement.
GGGCGCAGACAGGACACGCGGCAGGCGCTTGCTTGCCAATAACGATATGCCCGCAGTTAGAGCATTGCCAGATCGTGTCCTGTTCTTTGGAGAACACCAGCCCCTTCTCGATGTTGGCAAGGAGCTTTTTGTAACGCTCCTCATGTTCCTTTTCGATAGCGCCGACGTGTTCAAACAAGTAGGCGACACGATCAAAGCCTTCTTCCTTCGCGGTTTTGGCGAAACCAGCGTACATATCAGTCCACTCGTAGTTTTCACCCGCCGCCGCCTCTTTGAGGTTCGTCGCAGTATCGCCAATCCTGTCCAGCAGCTTGAACCAAATCTTGGCGTGCTCCTTCTCCTGATTCGCAGTTTCTTCAAAGATACAGGCAATCTGCTCGTATCCATCCTTCCGGGCTTTGGAGGCAAAGTAGGTGTACTTGTTCCTTGCCTGCGATTCCCCTGCAAAAGCCGCCTGTAAGTTAGCCTCGGTTTTGCTTCCTTTTAACTGAGCCATAGCTCCTCCTCCTGAAAATGATGTACGGCGGCGGCATCTCGCCGCTGCCTTCTATATTCTTCTATAATATAGAAGAATATAACACTATTACTTACAAATGTGGCCTCTTGGTGAGGCGCGTGGACTTGGCGCGTTACCCTGCTTCCTGACCTGCCGGCAGCAGACTTGGAGAGGAAGCAGGCTGCGTCCATACTCTCAGCATGACTGCTGGCGCGGTGTCGCGCCCGGTCTGGTTCATACCGCGTGTAGTCGCTCGCTTCCACGCCGGCAAGTGTCTTGCTAACACTTGTTCCTCAAGACCCCGTTATCACTCTTCAGCCGCGCATGACCCCGCAAGCCCCATGGGACGGATGAAGAAAGCCCTGAGAGAAAATTTTTTCATTTTTTTTAGAATTCTACTTGACAAAAGATTCGATGTGTGATATATAAAGAGTATAGATATACTTGTAAGTTTATGCTTATAAGCGTCTGCGGTTTAGTCGTATGGCGAGAATCTGAGCGCCGTAAAGGGCGCGTTTAGAAGGAGGATAGAAATGTTAAATAAACCTCATATTTCGTCTAACACTAGAGATCTGTCTACCCCCCCCCCCCC
>JAIRMT010000081.1 GCA_031258505.1 Treponema sp. | reverse complement strand
GTCTCTAAGCTATGGCTTAGAGATGCTCTAAGGGAAGGCTCTGAATAGCCTGGTCGTTAAGCAGCTTGAACATGGTCTCGATATGCTCCTCAAATTCCAGCGAAAGCGTATACCGCATCTCCCGGCAAACGCGTCTATAGCTGCATGGGAGGATGCCTGGGGAATTTCTATGCGTTTATCATGGCTAATGAATAGGACAGTGAAGACTTCTCCTTAAAAAGGAAATAACCCGACCAAAAGGTCAGGTTATTTCTACACAGTTTCTTAGTAACGTCTGAAGCGGCTTGCAGGTTTGAAGATGTTAATCCGCAGTAGTACCGCCGTCCACAGGCAGCGCCACGCCGTTTATGAAAGCCGCCTCGTCGGAAGCGAGGTAGAGTGCGGCGTTTGCTACATCATCAGCTGCGGCAAGGCGGCCTAACGGCACTTCGCCGATACGCTCGGCTTTTTTCACTGGGTCCTGAAAGAGTATGTCCGTGAGCGGCGTGTGTACTGTGCTGGGATGCAGGCTGTTACAGCGAATCTTGTCCTTTGCATAACGCACGGCAATACTGCGGGTGAGAAGCGTCAGCGCGCCTTTGGTTACCGTATACGCTTCAGGGGTGTAGCGATGACCGATGAGTCCGCATACGGACGACATATTGATGATGGAACCGCCGCCGCCAGCCCGCATGAGCGGAATAACGTGCTTTGTGCCGAGAAAGGGGCCTTTCACGTTTACGGCGAGCATATTGTCGAAATCCTCTGGGGGCATATCCTCAATGCTTTTGCGGATATTGATGCCTGCGTTGTTCACGAGGATGTCGAGACTGCCCGCGCAGGTTTTTACAGCGTCAAGCGCGGCAATCCAGCTTGCTTCATCGCTCACGTTGAGCGTTACGAAGGCCGCTTTGCCGCCTTTTGCCTGAATGTTGCGTACAGTGTTGTTGCCGGTTTCCACATTCAGGTCGGCGATGAACACAAACGCGCCCTCTTCTGCAAAACGCGCCGCTATCCGCGCCCCGATACCCTGTCCCGCGCCGGTAATGAGCGCGATTTTGGGGTTGCCATTCGTTTTAAGAAGCCGCATCTTACTTCCTTACTTCGACTTGCGCAAGTTTCTCGTAGAACTTCACGATAGCGCTGTGATCATTTGCCGCGCATCCATCGTTTTTGAGCGCCTGAAGCGTTTCCATCACCGAGGCAGTGAGTGGAATAGGTACGCCGAGCTGATGCGCGGTGTCGAGCGCGTTTTGCAGGTCTTTGATGTGCAGCTCAATGCGGAAACCAGGCTTAAAATTGCCGTCCAGTATCATCGGAACTTTGGCGTTCATCACGGTTGAACCAGCGAGGCCGCCCTTAATCGCGTCAAACACCGACTGCGGATCAACGCCCGCTTTGGCGGCAAGCACAAAGGCTTCGGAAACCGCCGCAATGTTGAGCGCCACAATGATCTGGTTGGCCAGCTTGGTTACATTCCCGCTCCCAATGTCCCCGACGAGCGTTACTGACGAACCCATCTTTTCGAGTATAGGCTTCACCTTATCGAATACCGCCTTGTCGCCGCCTACCATAATGGCGAGTGTGCCGTCAATGGCTTTGGGTTCGCCGCCTGAAACCGGCGCGTCCAGAAACGCCGCGCCTTTTGCTTTAAGCACTGCTGCCACCTCCTGACTCGCGGCTGGCGCAATGGAACTCATGTCCACGACTATAGCGCCGCTCTTAACGCCTTCGAAGATGCCATCTGCGCCGCACACCGCCTCTTTGACGTGCGGCGAATTCGGCAGCATGGTGATGATGATGTCGCTTTTCGCGGCAAGCTCTTTGTTTGAAGCCGCGCCTTCCGCGCCAAGCGCCACTACGTCATCCAGCTTGGCGAACTTGTCATACACCACGAGCTTGTAGCCAGCCTTGATAAGGTTCTTTGCCATAGGACGTCCCATGATGCCCAATCCGCTAAATCCAATCTTTTCCATAAAGTTCTCCTTCATATAAGGTTTACAGATTACGCGGATTCACACGGATTGAATTAGGGTGAATCCGCCTCATCTGCGGACTATTTCTTAACCAAGCGCCTTCTTAACAGCCTGCAACACATGGTCCGCGCTCAGACCATACCTGGCAAGAAGCTGCTCGTAATCCTGCGCCGACGTTCCGAACTCGTCGTTTATCGCCACCTGCTCAAAGCGAACATTCACGTTGCCCATGAGTAGCGCGGCGATGCTTTGACCCAGCCCGCCGGTCTTCACCGATTCTTCGGCAGTGATGACCGCCTTCTTACCCGCCGCGTATTTTACGATTTCTTCTATTATAAGGGGCTTCAGAGTGCTGACATTGAGTACCTGCACAGAGACGCCTTCAGCCGCCAGCCGTTCAGCGGCTTCCACAGCCTTACTCACCATAACGCCAGTGGCAAAGATGAGCGCCTCGCTGTCCGCCTTTCCATATATCGGATACAGCTTGCCAATCTCATACTCGCCATCCGGCGCGGTATATACCGGCAGCTCATTGCGATTGATACGGAGGTACACTGGACCATGATACTGAATCATGGCTTTGAGCATTTTCTTCACTTCCACCGCGTCGCATGGGTTGAGAACCGTCATGTTCGGGATAGCCCTGATGATGTTGGCATCTTCCACGCTCTGGTGAGTCTTGCCATCGCCGAAGTCTGAAAGGCCGCAGCTTGAGCCGATGATTTTTACATTGGCTTGAGGAATGGCCACTGAACAGCGTATCTGGTCATAAGCGCGGCCAGCGGCAAACACAGCAAAGGTGCCAGTGAAAGGAATCTTTCCAGCCAGCGCAAGACCAGCGGCAACTGATGTCATGTCCTGTTCGGCAATGCCCATCTCGAAGTAGCGATCTGGAAACGCCTGCTTGAACAGCACAGACATAGTAGACTTGCCAAGATCAGCCTCCAGAACCACGATGTCCTTGTTGAGCTTGCCCGCCTCAACAAGGGCTTCTCCATACGCTTTACGCAAATTGACTCTTTCGATCATAAACCTGCCTCCAGTTCCGCCAGCGCCTTTTTGTACGTGGCATCGTCAAGTATACCGTTGTGATACGCGGCGTTTCCCTCCGCAAACGAGAAGCCCTTACCCTTAATCGTGTCTAGTATGATGAGCGCCGGCTTTTCCGTTACCTGCCGCGCCTGTTCAATCGCGGCGATAATCTTGGCTATGTCATGACCCGGACACATCATGACCTCCCAGCCAAATGCCCGCCACTTTTTATCAAGGTCGGGAATATTGAACGTCTCACTCGTGGGGCCGGTCGCCTGCACCTTGTTCCAATCAATGAACGCCGTCAGATTATCCACCTTGAAATTAGCCGCGGCCTCGGACGCTTCCCAAAGCTGCCCTTCGGACTGTTCGCCATCGCCCATAATGACATATACGCGGCCTTTGCTCTGGTCGAGCCGCAGCGCCAGCGCCATACCTATGCCAATGGAAAGCCCCTGTCCCAGTGAGCCGGTTACAGCCTCAATGCCGGGAATGTTCAAATCTGGATGCCCCTGCAAAAGCCCGTCCAGTTTCTTGACCCGCTTCAGTTCCTCCCGGGGAAACAAGCCCAGCTCACAGAGCGCGGCGTACTGAATGAGCGCCGCGTGTCCCTTTGACAGAACAAGCCGGTCTCGATTCGGGTCGCGCAATTTGTCCTTGTCAAAACGCATCGTGTGAAAGTACAAAACCGCCATAAGCTCCGCCAGAGACACAGAGCCGCCCAAATGTCCCGCAGTTCCAACGCCAATCATCTCGATTACATCGCGGCGCAAGGTATGGGCAATCGCCTGTAGTTTCTTGAGCGTGTATTCATCTATCATAGTTCGCCTCCACG
>JAIRMT010000044.1 GCA_031258505.1 Treponema sp. | reverse complement strand
TCTCTAAGGGAAGGCTTAGAGCGTCTCTAAGGCAGGAGGCTCTGAATAGCCTGGTCGTTAAGCAGCTTGAACATGGTCTCGATATGCTCCTCAAATCCCAGCGCAAGCGTATACCGCATCTCTCGGCAAAGAGTACCGCATCTCATCCTTTTCACACTCTGTACCATTGACAATATCGCCAGAGCCGCCTGTTTTATCGTTTGCAGATTTTGTGCCGCTTCCTCATCGTCGTATTCTGGTCGTCTTGAAACGCATCTATAGCTGCATGGGAGGATGACTGGGGAAGTTCTATGCGTTCCTGATTCTTCGGCTTAGCTTAAGCAGTGTCAGACGCGGTAACAGCGTGATACCGGCCTTTGGGTAGCACTAATGGTGTTTTTGAGACAGGATCGCTTATTACCACGCAATCCATATCAAAAATATCCTTGATCAGTTCTTTGGTGATAATCTTTGACGGTTCACCCTCGGCTACGATCTTTCCCTGGCGAACAGCATAGATATAATCAGCGTAGCGCGCCGATAGGTTGATGTCATGCAGCACCATGACAATGGTAGTGTCATGTTTATAGTTCAAACTGGTCAGCATATCAAGGATTTCCACCTGATAGGCAATATCCAAAAAGGTGGTTGGCTCATCAAGAAAAAGAATATCGGTTTGCTGGGCGAGGGCCATTGCAATCCAAACTCGCTGGCGCTGTCCACCTGACAGCTCATCAATGTTTTGGTTGGACAGATCAGTAATCCCCATGATTTCCATTGCCTCTGTTACAGCCGCATAATCTTTCTGTGTCCATCCTCCGAACATCGCTTGATGCGGGAACCGGCCTCTTCCCACCAGATCGGCGACGGAAATGCCCTCCGGCACTATAGGAGACTGAGGAAGCAAACCTACAGTCCGCGCCAGCCGCTTGGGTGGAATCTTAGCAATGTTTTTACCGTCTAAGGTAATCCTGCCCGATGTCGGCTTTAGAAGTCGCGCCATTGTTTTCAGTAGCGTCGATTTGCCGCAGGCGTTTGAGCCGATAATCACGCTTATCTTATTGCTTTGAAGCGTGAGGCTGGCTTCATGGATAATAGTCTTATTGCCATACCCCGCGCTTACCTGTTCAAGCTGGAATATATGACTGTGTTTCATTATAAGTCCCCTGTTCGGTTCATTCGTATAAGCAGAAAAAGAAGATACGGCGCGCCAAGTATGCCTGTTATAACCCCTACCGGAAATCGAGTGTCAAACGAGAACTGACCGATCAAGTCCGCCCCCAAAACCAGAACGGTTCCGGTAAGCCCAGATGGTAAAATCAATGACCGGCCTGTTCCCGCAAGCCTTTTGGCGATTGGCCCGGAGAGAAAAGCCACAAAGGATATGGGGCCGGTGGTTGAAGTGGCAACAGCAGCTAAAAAGACCGAACTGAGCATCATAATCAGCCGTGTCTTATTGGTGTCCACTCCCAGCGTAGCGGCGGCTTCTTCGCCCAGTTCCATTAGGCCAAGCTGTTTCCCCAGCAGAAATAGCAGGGGCGCAAAGAGAGCCACCGTAACCATCAGGGGGATAAATTCCCCTGTCCGCATACCGTTTAGACTTCCGCTCAACCATCTGAGTACCGCCGGCACATCCTGTTCCGCGCCTATCAGCAGCAGATAGGAGATAACAGCGTTAAGCATAACCTGAACGCCGATACCCACGAGAATCAAACGCCCAACCGAAAAAACCGCGCTCCGGGACATAATGAAGATAATCAATACGGCAAATAAGCCGCCGGCAACTGCGGAAAGGGAAACAAACATTCCGCTTGCTCGCAAAATCAGGATACAAAAAGCCGCCGCCGCGCTTGAACCCGCAGTTATTCCTATAACATTGGGGTTTGCCAGAGGGTTTCGCAGCAAAGTTTGAAATACGCTTCCCGCCATGCCGAAAGCCAGACCCGCGAACAAGCCGGAAAGCATCCTCGGCAGACGCAGGGTAACAACCGTGAAGGACGCGCCTTGAACATACTCGCCCGCAAGCGCTCGGATAACGTCTTTTACCGGATAAATTGTGTTCCCCAGCATCATCATGGCGCAGCAAAGGGCAAGGCAAAGCGCCGTCAATAACGCAGTTACCCAGTTCCAGCGGCGCAGCCTAGACGCGCGGCCCGCATGAATATATTCAGAGCTGTAGGTATTCATAATGACCGTACCTTCGATACCTTTGCCAGTGTAATAAGAAGCGGCGCTCCGATAAACGCGGTAACAACGCCGGCCTCAAGCTCGCCGGGGCGTACCATTACCCGTCCGGCTATATCGGCTGCCGTAAGAATGATTCCGCCGGCAATGGCTGACATGGGAATGGTAAAACGCTGATCCGCGCCGAGTGGCAGGCGGACAATATGAGGAGCCAGTAGGCCGATAAAGCCAATCGGCCCAGCCAATGCCGTAACCGCGCCACACAAAAGAACGCTCGCAAAGGCCGCGACAGCCCGCACTATCCCCACTCTGACGCCCAGTCCCCGGGCGGTTTCATCCCCAAGAGCCATCGCGTTCAGCGCTGGAGCTGACAGAAAACCAATCAGTATCCCAAAAAGAATAAATGGCCCAAAGGCGGTAATGCCGTCCCATGTCGCCGCGCCGACGCTGCCTACCTGCCAGAATCTGAACTGATCCATCACCCGGGAACGGGGAATCATAATCGTGCTGACAAGTGAAGAAAGCGCGGCGCTTGTAGCGGCGCCGGCTAGAGCCAGCTTGAGAGGCGTGGCTCCGCCGCGTCCCATGGAGCCTATTCCATAAACGAACACCGCTGTCAGGGCTGATCCTGCTAAAGAAAGCCAGATATATTCCTGTGCCGCTTCTATATGCAAAAAGGCTATGCCGAAAACGACAAACAGAGAGGCTCCGGTATTGACGCCTAAAATGCCGGGGTCAGCTATAGGGTTACGAGTAACCGCCTGCATCAGTGCGCCAGAAACACCCAGCGCGGAGCCGCAGAGCAGGCTGAAAACTGTCCGCGAAATACGCTTCCGCACGATATTGGTTTCCAGCGAAACAATCTCCGCGCGAAAAAGGCCGTCAACTAGCTGCTGAAATCCTACAGTGCGCGAACCAATAGCCAATGAAGCGCATACGCAAAGGAGTAGAAGAACCAGAGAAATCAGTAGTACCGCCATAAATTGTAGCGGAATATGTAGACTCCGCCGGTCAGTTTTGCCCATTACTTTTTTGAACAGCCGCCGCAATCAGGCTAATGTACGCATCAATAGTATACGGAATGGACAGAGGTCCGGGCGTACCGGCAGCCGACAAGGTGAGGTCATCAATAAACACGACCGCGCCTTTCTGAATGGCGGGAATTGAGCCATATACCAGATCGGCTTTTATCGCTTTATACAATTCTTCCCCGCCATACCCGATAATAACATCCAGATCATTCAGCACATCCGCGCTTTCCGCGCTGAAGCGCATGGAGTAAACCGTTGGGTCGCTAATCGCGTTGAGAACACTCGCGGGATATTCCATGCCAAGCTCCCCAGTCAGAAAAGAACCTCGTGGATCAACCAGTGTGTATATATGAAACTGAGACATATCCGTCGCTGAAAAGTTTACCCAGGTGATTTTCGCGCCTTTAATTTCGGGATGTTCAGCTACCTTTGCCGCGATCAGCGCCTCCAGTTCAGCAATGTAGCGCCGGCCTTCCGCTTCCAAGCCCATTCCTCTGGCGTTATACAAAATCTGTTCGCGCCATGTGGTTACCCAGGGTTTTGACGGATAGGCGACTACGGGAGCTATCTGGGTGAGCAGATCGTAATCCTCCTTTGTAATGCCTGAATAAGCCGCGAGAATGATGTCGGGTCGGCAATCGGCTATAGCCTCAAAGTCCAGACCATCCGTGTCCCTGAATACATTAGGGTTCTTGACGCCCAGCTCTTCCAATTTTTTCGCAGTCCAGGGCAGAATGCCGCTGTCGTCCAGAACGCCATAGTTTGCCGCTGAAAAGCCCACCGGGACAACGCCAAGCGCAAGAGCCACATCCTGATTAGCCCACTGAATTGTAGCAACCCGCTGAGGCTTGCTCTTAATGACAGTTTCACCAAAGGCGTGCCGGATTACGATAGGATATTCGACTGAATCGGCTCCTCCCGCAGGCGTGGCGGCTGCCGGTTCAGTGGAAGCTGGCTGGGTTTTGCCTTTGCCGAAACAGGCTAGCGCCGGCAAGAGCATGAGGGCTAAGACCAAGATGGTTTTTGCCGCCCACTCGCCCGAAAGGGCTGTAGGGTTCTTTTTCATAACACAATCTCCTTAATAATGTTTTTAGTTAGCAATAACAAACTAAAAATGTTATAATAAACTAATATCATTTGATCAAGCGCGTCAAGAGCCAGGGGATATTTCTACTGGTTGTTGAACAGGAACAATGTCTAGCGCTCAGTGGACAGAGACCTCGCCTAGCACTCAGGGACAGAGACACACAAAGTGCCAAACACGCACAAGGTGTCTGGCACTGACACCGTGAATAGGAACAATGTCGCTGCGGTTTGCGTTTTTTCTTGCTCTCCATAAAAAAGCGCGTTAAGCTAAACATGGAAATCGCATTCAAGATTTCCAACAACTATTTTAGGAGGACATTATGTCTTTGAAAAAGATCGTTTTTATGGCTTCCTGTCTGCTCTTGGCAGCGGGAATGGTCTTCGCTAGTGGCGCCCAGTCAGGAACTACCAGCGCTCCAACAACAAGCAGCGGTAAGCCGGTATTGGTCATCGGGATGGAGTCAAACTCCTTCATCACAGATTACAAGAACAACTACTTAACCAAGTATCTTGAAAATCTGCACAACATCGAAATCCAGTTCTATATGTTGCCCGAAGCGCCGGCAGACATCAGAACTAAGGTGTCGCTCATGGTTGCGTCTAACGACCTGCCTGACGTTATCATCACCGATGACCTCACGGCCGAGTCAATTTTCGACTACGGAAGCAAAGGCGCGTTCATTCAGCTCGATAAGTACCTCGCCAGCCCAGCCACTGCCCCGAACTTTTACAAAATACCGGAAGATGACCGGCAAAACTACTTGCGGTTCATCACCGCCGCCGATGGGCATGTCTATAACCTCGCCCGTTATGAGCCTGAGACATGGAACCTGACGCCCTCCCGCCAGTACATCAACAAAGCATGGCTCGATAAGCTCGGCCTGCCCGTTCCCAGCACCACCGAAGAATTCCGACAGACCCTCATCGCCTTCCGCGACCGCGATCCTAACGGCAATGGCCGCAAGGACGAAATCGGCATCACTGGCTGGTTCAGGGCCACGTATGGCGAAAATCCGATCCTGCCGCTTATGAACTCGTTCATCTTCTGCGGCTTGCTGAATGGTTTTACGCTTGACGACACCGGCGCTAAGGTTATCGCGCCCTTTACCGATGCAAATTACCGCAAAGGCTTGCAGTACCTTAACACCCTGTACAAGGACGGCACTCTGTCGCCCTCAGTCTTCACCAATGACCAGCAGCAGTACCGCGCTGATTTGAATAACAATCCTCAGATTGTAGGCTTCGCCACTGCCGGAAGTCTCAGCAACTGGCCGCAGGCGTCTGTAGATAACAACGCCAACTTCGCTGAAATGCGGATGGTGCCTCCGTTCAAAGGTCCAGATGGTCTTGCCTACAGCCCCTACTTAGGCTTTATTCCAAACAACAGCACGTTTATCACTTCCAAAGCGCGGGACAAAGACCTTGCCTTCAAAGTAATGGATTCAATGCTTGACAACACAATCTCCATCATCCAGCGCTTCGGCGAGGAAGGCGTTGACTGGTCCCGGAAACCAGAAGACCTTGCCAAAGAAAGCAACGCCTATGTTGCCATGGGTATCTATCCATCCCTGTCCATTGTCGAAATGACCGACATCTGGAACTCGCCTTCCAACAAGTTCTGGCATAACCAAGGCCCGCGCTATGCCTCCATGCAGCAGGGCAATACCCGCGGCAGCTTCATGGCGCCCTATAAGCCAGACTCCTACGCGGCAATGGTTAATGGATACAACTACCAGTTCTATCTCGACGCCCACCCACAGCACATCTTGCCGCAGCCGTTGAAGTACACGGCTAGAGAAGCCGAGCAGAACGTCGAGGTCATCGTCAATGTTGGGGAATATGTGCTGCAAGCCGTCGCCGAGTTCATCACCGGCGCGCGGGACATCAACAACGACACGCTCTGGAACAACTACCTACGCGATCTAAACAATATGGGTCTCCAGACCTGGCTGAACACAGCGCAGGCTGCTTACGACCGCGTGAAATAAGAAAAACGCAGCTCATCGGCGCTGAGAGTCAGAGCTTACTCGCTCTCAGCGCCGCGAGCTTGTCTCATTACCCTATATAAAGAAGGAAAGGCTATGCAGACAACAACATTAACGCCGGAACTCAAGGCGCGGCTGCGCGAGCGGCTCAAACTTAACATAAAGGCGCGGTGGCAGATATACCTCTTGCTGGTACTGCCAATCACCTATCTGCTGATTTTCGCCTACGGGCCTATGGGCGGACTCGTCATCGCTTTTAAGAAATACAACTTCGCACTCGGCATGTTCGGCAGCCCCTGGGTCGGCTTCGACAACTTCAGACGCTTCTTTCAGTCATATCGTTTCAGTCAGGTCTTAACCAATACCTTGACACTCTCCTTCTACAGCCTGCTCGTTACCTTCCCGCTCCCCATCATCTTCGCGCTTTTCCTTAATGCCTTGCCCCTCAAGTCCTACCAAAAGCTCATCCAGACCGTTACCTATATTCCCTACTTTATCTCCACAGTGGTTATGGTCGGCCTCATCTTTCAGGTGCTGAACAATCGCAATGGACTCTACGGAAGCCTCTTCATGTTCCTCACCAACACCATGCCGACCGACCTCTTCGCCGACGGCGCAAACTTCAAGCATATCTATGTGTGGTCAGGCGTATGGCAAAGCACAGGTTACGGATCAATCATCTACTTCGCGGCTCTGTCCAACGTTGACCCCACACTCCACGAAGCCGCGCTGGTGGACGGCGCGACGCGCTTCCAGCGGGTGTTATATGTTGACATTCCCTGCATCATGCCAACAGCAAGCATCATGCTGATTCTCGCGGTCGGCGGCATTATGAATGTCGCCTTTGAGAAAACCTTGCTCATGCAGAACAGCCTTAACCTCAACTACAGTGAAGTTATATCTACGTATGTGTATAAAGTGGGACTCGCCGCTGGTATCAATGACTTCTCGCTATCCGCGGCTATCGGCATGTTCAACTCAGTGATCAACTTCTTCTTGCTGGTAGTAGCAAACTGGGGCAGCAAGCGACTCAACGGCAGCGGCATTTTCTAACGGAGGAAACGTATGGCACTTAACCTGAAAAAAACCACAGCGGGCGACCGTATCTTTTACACCCTCATCTTTATCTTTCTGACACTGTTCTTCCTCATCGTGCTGTATCCCTGCATCTTCGTAATATCAGCGTCATTCTCCTCTGGCACCGCAGTTCAGTCCGGGCGCGTGGTACTGCTGCCAGTTGACCTGAGTCTCGAAGGCTACCGTACTGTGTTTAATACGACAACAGTGTGGCTGGGCTTCCGCAACTCGCTCTTTTATACCGTCGCCGGTACCATAATCAACATCGTTATGACCATGACAACCGCATACTGTCTGTCCCGTTCCGACGTTCCCGGACGCAACATCTTCATGCTCATGTTTACCTTCACGATGTTCTTCAACGGCGGCATGATCCCCAGCTATATGCTGATTCGCAACCTCGGTATGCTCAACACACCCTGGGCGCTCCTGATACCCGGTTCAATCGGCGTCTATAACATGATCATTGCCAAGACCTTTATCCAGAACAGCATCCCCGGCGAGATGCTGGACGCCGCGAAGATCGACGGCTGCAGCGACATTGGCTACTACCTGCGCATCGTGCTGCCCCTCTCGCAAGCCATCATTGCTGTGCTAGTCTTGTTCTACGGCGTGGGGCATTGGAACGCCTACTTCAATGCGATGATCTACCTAAACAACAAGAGCCTCTATCCATTGACGATTTTCCTGCGCGATATACTCATGGCAACCCAGATCGATCCTTCCACAGTGTCTGACCCTGAGATGCAGATGCGTCTTGCTGAGGCTGCAGCAGTGATCAAGTATTCGCTCATTGTGGTTACTCTGGTACCAGTGATTGCGATCTATCCCTTTGTACAGAAATATTTTATAAAGGGTGTCATGATCGGCTCAGTCAAGGGCTAAGGAGTAATAGGGTATAATGGAAGAACTGCTCAACATTGGAATTATCGGGCTGGGAGGACGCGGACTCAATCTGCTTGAGGCGTGCGTCCTGCCCCGCAAAAACATCAAGGTACTGGCGGTCTGCGATTCGTATGAGGATCGCAGACTTGCCGCAGCCGAAAGCGTAGTCAGAGCTGGCCAGAAGCGGCCTCTCGTATGCGCGGATTACCGTCGGGTACTCGATCAAGAGATCGACGCAGTGCTGATAACTACGGGATGGACGCCGCATATCGACCTTGCTTGCGAGGCAATGTACGCAGGCAAGTATGTTGCCTGCGAGGTCGGCGCGTCCTATTCAATCGAGGATTGCTGGCGGCTTGTGCGCGTTCATGAGGATACTGGTATGCACTGCATGATGCTGGAAAACTGCTGCTACGGACGTTACGAGCTTATGGTACTGAACATGGTACGCCAAGGAGTCTTCGGCGAAGTGGTACACTGTCAGGGCGGTTACCGCCACGACCTGCGCGACGAGGTTGCGCATGGCCGCGAGAACCGGCACTACCGTTTCGACAACTACCTCCACCGCAACTGTGAGAACTATCCCACACACGAACTGGGACCAATCGCGCAGGTGCTGAACATTAACCGAGGGAACCGCATGCTGACGCTGAACTCTGTCTCGTCAAAAGCCGCTGGCCTGAGCGCATACCTTGCCGCCGAGCAAGGTCACAATGGTAAGGACGCGGGTCTGAAGTTTGCGCAGGGCGATGTGGTAACGACCATCATCAAATGCGCGCATGGCGAAACCATCTCTCTCACGCTGGACACGTGCCTGCCCCGCTGCTACT
>JAIRMT010000088.1 GCA_031258505.1 Treponema sp. | reverse complement strand
TGCGCCGGCGAAACAAAGCGTTGCGCCGGCGAAACAAAGTTTGGCGCCGGCGAAACAAGGTCTAGCAGGGATAAATAATGCGTTTCAATACCTGCGTATGCGAGTATTTAAAAGTTTTTCGGAGGGTTTATGAAAAGAGTAGTTTTAGGGTTAGCCGCGCGGAATGGTTTACACAACCTGCGGCGCGGCGTTAATAGCGCTGGGCTTACCTATCACGGCGAATCAAAGGCTGGTTGGCCGCGCCTCTGTGGTTTGGCCTCTGTCCCCAAGTGTTTAACGCGCGAAACAAACAGTGTTACCAACTTGCATGTGGAGGTGAGGGTATGAAAACAAGGAATAGAGGCGTGGCTTTGGAGAAAAAGGTAAGCGTATGGAGTAAGATGTATAAGTCCAGATACGTGTATATGCTGTTCCTGCCAGTGCTGGCGTGGTATATCCTGTTCTGCTATGTGCCGATGTACGGGATTGTCATTGCCTTCAAGGATTACAATCTGTTTACCGGCATTGCCGACAGTCCCTGGGTGGGGTTTAAGCATTTTCAGCAGTTCTTTGAGTCGATGTTTTTCGGACGGCTCGTGAGAAACACCTTTCTAATCAGTTTCTACGGCCTTATCTTCGGCTTTCCCGCGCCGATTCTCTTGGCGGTCCTTTTTAATGAACTGAAAAACGGCCTGTTTAAGAAAGTCGTCCAGACCATCAGTTATCTGCCGCACTTTATCTCCACAGTAATCATCGTGTCCATGTTCGTATCGTTCCTATCGCCAAACGGAGGGCTTATCAACAACCTCATCACGGTGTTTGGCGGGAAGTCCATCTACTTCCTAGGCGACCCCAAGTATTTCCGCACGATTTATACTGTCATGGGGATTTGGCAGGGCGTGGGCTGGGGTACGATTATCTATCTGGCGGCACTCGCGGGAATCAATACAGAGCTTTACGAGGCGGCTATTATTGACGGCTGCAACCGGTTCAAGCAAACCATCCATGTTACCCTGCCGGGTATCGCCAGCACCATCATTATCATGCTAATCTTCCGCGTGGGAGCGCTGCTTTCGGTGGGGTCAGACTCCATCATCCTGATGTATAACCCGGCTATTTACGAAACCGCTGATGTCATATCAACCTATGTGTACCGGCGCGGCCTTATCGAGGCGCAGTACAGTTTTGGCGCGGCGGTGGGTCTTTTTAACGCGGTCATTGGCATAGCCCTGATTAGTATTACCAACACGCTTGCCAAGCGGTATTCAGAAACGAGTTTGTGGTAGGAGGTTATAATGAAAAAATCTATAAGTCGGCGCATATTTGAAGTGTTCAATGTCTGTTTCATGCTTGGCATCTGTGTAGTCATGCTTTATCCCTTTTTGTTTGTGCTGGCAGCCTCCCTTTCCAGTAACGAGGCGGTGATACGAGGCATGGTCGGCATCATCCCACAGGGCATGAACTTCAACGCCTATGACGCGGTGCTGCACTATCCCTACATCTGGAGCGGCTACCGGAATACCATTATGTATACGGTCTGCGGCACTGCTGTAAACCTAATCCTGACCGTCGCCGGCGCGTATGCTCTGTCCCGAAACAAGACTCAGTTTTACGGAAAGAGCTTCTTTACGTTTATGATTACCCTGACCATGTTCTTTGGCGGCGGTCTTATTCCCACCTATCTGGTAATCCGCAGTTACGGGATGCTTAACACTTTCTGGGTTATGATTATCCCTGGCGCAATCAGCACGTGGAACATGGTTGTCATGCGAACATTTTTCCAGAACATACCATCCGAGCTTGAGGAGGCGGCCATCATCGACGGTTGTAACGACCTCGGAGTGCTGGTACGGATTATTCTGCCCCTATCAACCGCCTCGCTGATGACTATCGGTATGTTCTACGCAGTGGGACACTGGAACTCATGGTTCAATGCCCTCATCTACCTGCGGGACTATAACCTGTTCCCCCTACAGCTTTGGCTGCGGACTATCGTTTTGCAGAGCCAGATAACCGATGTGGCTTCCATGGCGACCGAGCAGTTGGAGAACGCTGTCTCTGACACCATTAAGTACGCCACCATCATTGTAGCCGTGGTTCCCATACTCTGTGTGTATCCCTTCGTACAGAAATATTTTGTCAAAGGCGTCATGGTAGGTTCCATCAAGGGATAGATAAATAATGCGCTTAAATACCTACGTATGCGGGTATTCAAAGTTTTTTTTGGAGGCTTTATGAAAAGAGTAGTTTTAGCATTAGCAGTGTTGTTAATGCCGGCGCTGACATTCGCGGGAGGCGGCGGTCAGCAGAGTTCGAGTTCATCGGGAACAAGCGATGGAAGCCAGGAAATGGCAATCAGCCTGTGGTTCCCCATGCACGCCAGTGACATTGCGGAGCAGTTCAGCGACGCTTATGGCTCGCCAGGACTCGCGGCGCTTCGGGCAGCGACCGGCGTGAAGATTAACTGGACACTGAGTCCCGCCGCTGGCGCTGCTGAACAGTACAATTTGATGATGGCGTCAGGAGATATTACCGACGTGGTAATTCTCGACGCGCCAACCCTCAAGTTGTATACTGCCGCGTGGCTTCCCCTTGACACCATTATCAAGGCGAATCCCAACCGGTATCCAAACCTGACTAAGTATGTCCTTGAAGACAGCTATGTGAGTACCTATTTGAAAGACAGCGACGGCCATATCCGGCTCATCCCTCAAATCGGCTCACGACGGATTGGCAGTGTCCCCATGTTCCGGCAAGACTTGCTCACCCAGTGGGGCATGAAGACGCCTTCAACAATGGATGACTGGTACGCGATTCTTAGCAAAGCCAAGTCCGTCGGCATGATTCCCTACGCTACCCGTTCAGGCAGGGGCGGCATCACAGCCCTCTTTGAAGGCTATCTGGGCGGCATCCTTGAGGAATACTATGAAGATAATGGCGTCGTCAAATACGGAGTCTTGCAGCCCAAGTTTAAGGAAGTAATCGAGATTGCCCGGCAGTGGTATGCCGAGGGCCTCATTGACCAGGAATACCCCAGTAACACGGCTACCACTCCCTGGACAGAGAAGATGCTCAATGGACAGGCTTTTGCCACCTATGACAACGCAATACGGGTTGCTGATTATAACCGGCAGTACCTCGCCTCCACCAGTAATAATTCCAGCTTTCGTTTGGCGGGAACCCTGCCCATGCTCAACCCCGACACTGGTTTGACCCAGACCAAGGGGCATTATCCTAAGATACTCACCCGCTGCGCTGCTATCTCGGCCAAAGCGAAGAATCCTGAGCGTATCCTTGATATGTATGAGTATTGCCTCAGCGGAGAAGGCACTCCTGGCTGGATACTGATGAATTTTGGCATCGAAGGCGCTGGATTCAACTATGACGCAAACGGGAACCCGGTGATGGACGCGAACTTCCAGCAGAAGGTAGCGGATGGAACCATGAAACATCCTATCGTAACCAAGGATATGCCCAAGTTGGTGAAGGATGAACTGTATACCAATTACAACGATAACCGGGAAGACCATGCTTCTCAGCGCGCAGTGCGAGATCTCTATGCGCAGCCCGGTATTATCGTGGAAAACTGGATTGCAAGCCTGAACTTCACCGCTGCCGAGCGGTCAACCCTGACCCCGATTGAGGCTGAACTCGACACTTACCGGAGCGAAATGCTGGACAAGTTCATCATGGGGATTGAGCCTATGAGCAACTGGAACGCCTTTGTAACGCGGCTGCAGGGCATGAAACTCAATCAGAGCATTGCCGTTTATCAGGCGGCTCTGGATAGGCTGTTGAAAAACTAAGCTGCCCACAATGCCCCCTGTAGAGATGCAGTATCTGCGCTTCTACAGGGGTTTATCAAAGGGGAACAAACCGTTGAAGCAAGACTGAACGAGTCTTCCGCCACTGCGCTGGGAAAAATTGCGGAAACCCAGGGACAGACGGTAATTGATTATTGATTCGTCCTATTACGCCAAAGACGGTTAGACCCATACTGCGCTGGCTGGCGTACAGTTGAATGCGAGACTCGTGGCGGAAGACTAAAAGACCTCCCTGACTGTTGCTTGAAAGACTATCTCTTAGACTGAAACTGTTGTAATAAGCCTTGCGATCCAGATCAGCGTCAGAAATATCCTGATTATCATTGTATACTTCTAGCATGACTACTATAAAACAACTTGCAAGGCTGGCAGGGGTAAGCCCGACAACGATCATGAACGTGATTCATGGCCGTTACCATAAGGTGAAAGATGAAACCCTGGAAAAAGTTCAGAGGGTTATCAAAGAAACTGGCTATGTTCCCAACATGGGGGGACGGCTTCTGAAAAAGCAGGACTCACGGCTCATAGGTGTGCTTATCACATGGGCGCGGCGGGAGGAGCAGAATGTGGCGCAGGACCCATTCTTTGGCGAAATCATCGGGTCTCTGGAACGGGAGATTCGCTTACATGGCTACTTCATGATGCTGTACATATCGGAGAACGCGGAGGAATGTATCCGCATGGCGAAATCATGGCTGGTCGATGGCCTCATTGTGCTGGGATGTATGGCAGACGATAGCGCATACTTCATGCGAAACGCGCCCATACCGTTGGTGTTTATTGACGCTTACTTTCATGATGACGGCCTGCCATACGTGAATGTGGGGCTGGAAGATCGGCGCGGCGCTTACCTCATCACCCAATACCTCATACAAAAGGGACACCAGCATATCGCGTTTCTGGCTAACAACGGGAAACCGCCGCAAGGGATCGACCGGGAACGGCTCGGCGGCTACCGTGATGCGCTCAGGGAACATGGCCTGCCTATTGATGAGGATGATTACCTGCTTATCAGCTATCGGGTTGATGAGCGGCATGAGTTTCTGCGGGACTTCGCCCATACCGGCATGAAGAAGTATACAGCGCTGTTCTTCTCGTCAGATTTTTATGCGGTGGACGCCATTGCTACCTTGTATGACGAGGGAATACGGGTTCCGACGGACATCTCCATCTGCGGCTTTGACGGCAACATCTTCGCAGCTCAGTGCCGCCCCAGGCTTACCACCGTGAAACAGTCAGTATCGGGCAAGGCGGTCTGTGCAGTAAGCATGCTTCTCAGTCTGATTCGCGAGGAGACGCCGAGTCAGCACAGCGTCCGACTGGACGTGAGCCTCGTCATCGGAAACAGCGTGAAAGACCTATTCTCCCCTTAGACTCTTTTTTCAATAAAGAATCCCCGCCATGAATGCTAAACTTGCCCCACAGTTTTTCCCCTTGGTGAACGCCCTTATACCTGCCTTGGTATAAGGCGTTCTTGGTCAGCGGCGAGCCTCATACGCGGGCGGGATCGAGATACGAGCGTGG
>JAIRMT010000086.1 GCA_031258505.1 Treponema sp. | reverse complement strand
CCGGGAGCCGGGAGCCGGGAGCCGGGAGCCGGGAGCCGGGAGCCGGGAGCCGGGAGCCGGGAGCCGGGAGCCGGGAGCCGGGAGCCGGGAGCCGGGAGCCGGGAGCCGGGAGCGAAACTGAATAGTAAGCAGGCAGATATTCAGCGGACATCTGGCGTTTCCTCAAGTCCATAATAAAATTGTATCGGCCTATAAAAGAAATATCAAGCGGTTTGAGATGATTTTGATAAAATTCTGGCGCGCGGTGTCTGGCGCTGCAGAGAACGGCTCACCCATACCAAGCCGCACAAGCGCTCTCTTAGCATGGTATAAAATCCACTGGATCGCTCGGCATCTCATCAATCAGCAATCCCAGTTTCGTGTTATACTCAAGCTGGCTGCTCAAGGCATAGACGCCCAGCAAGACTTCTTTAAGCAAGCCTCGTCGCTGAAGCTCGGTGAATTGCTTAGGATAGACGTTCACTGTATAGCGCTGCAGCTTGCGTAACAAAGCCCGCTCAGGGACTTTGCTCTTTTCCAACAAGGCAATATACCCCGCGCCGCAAGCGTAGGGAACGAGTATCGTCCGCATATCATCATTGATGAGCTTAAACGCTTCGGCAGCGCTTCTGAACTGAATGTCAAAGTCAGGCATTTCCAGCTTGAGCAACTTCATTATTTCCTTTTTATCTAAGGAATTAGCCTTCCAGTACAGTTCCAGAAAGTAGTCCTCAAAGATGCGCCGCTCAGTGAGATTGCCTACGCCGCGCCTGCAGAACTGTTGAGCGGTCTCGGCGGCTTTCCGCAGAAAGCCCGGAGGCGCTTTATGCGGCGCGTTGAATACCACCACCTTACCGCGCTTGCCTTGAGCGTTCAGCTTGCCTTCGCGGTTACAGCGACCAGCGGCTTGCGCGATGGAATCAAGCCCAGCCATAGCGCGGTACACGACTGGAAAATCAATGTCAACGCCCGCCTCAACCAGCTGCGTACTGATAAGCCGAACACGCTTGCCATGTTTCAGCCTGTCTTTGATCGCGGCGATCGCCTCGCTGCGGTGCTGGGCGCACATGAGCGCTGAAAGGTGGTAGGTCTCTGCATCGTCTTGAGCCAGCTTCTTCACAGCAGCGTAAAGTTCGCGGCAACTCTTCCGGTCTGAGACTACGCAGAGCGCCTGTTCGGAAGCGGCTAGTTCAGCCGCAAGCGCGTCCCACTCAAGCGGCGGCGCGTCTTTGTCGGGAAACTCATAGTCAACCCGCTGAAGGTTTTTATAGAGGCTTGGAACATCCTGTACGATCTCTTTGATGCTGCCTTCCGGCAGCCCGGGAAACTTGGGAAACGCCGCCCGCTTCTCAAAAACTGGCTGGGTAGCAGTACACATAACAAAGCTCACGCCGTAGTGATTTACCAAGAGCCGTACTGTTTCGAGTATGCTTTCGAGAAAGTCAGGGGGAAGGAGCTGCGCCTCGTCGAAAATGACCACGCTATTAGCGATGTTGTGCAGTTTCCGACAGCGGCTGGGTTTTGCTGCAAAGAGGGACTCAAAAAACTGCACGTTGGTCGTTACGATGAGCGGCGCATCCCAGTTTTCCGCCGCGAGACGGGAACGTACTGTGGTTTCGTCATCATCAAGATTGGCGTGATGTTCAAGTATCTCATGCTTGCCAAACACGTTACGAAATACGTCCGCGTTCTGTTCGATGATGCTGGTGTAAGGAATGACGTAGATGATGCGTTTCTTCCCGTACTTTTCCGCGTGTTTAAGCGCAAAAGCCATGCTCGACAGGGTTTTACCGCCGCCAGTTGGCACGGTTAGCGAAAAAAGCCCAGGCGGACATTGAGCTGCGGCTATGCAATCGGCAAGAACCTGCTGCCGCGCCTTGTAAACGCAGGGATCCTCGCCTGTATCTTTTGTTTTTTCTACCATAAATTGGTCGAACTGTTCGCGTAGTTCCGCGATTGAGCGATACGCGCCGCGTTTTTGATGTTTATCCGGGTCTTCATAGCGTTCCGTGTCCAGCCGGTCAGCGTCAACAAGGCACGAAAACAGCATTCGTATCCACAGCGACACATCAAGCCCATAACGACTGAACGTCCACGGTTGGGCTTTGGGACAGAGCGGCTTGAGCGCAGCCTTCACGTCCTCTGTGATGTCTTCGGTGTGCGCATTTTGCAGCCGGTACTCCAAGGCGCTTTGACTACCCGACCAATCCGGCAAGCCTGCGTGATGCCCCGCGATGCAATACGCAAGCAAACGTCCCCACGGCATACCAAACAAGTCTTCCGCCAGCTTTGCGCTGGGGCTGGAATGGTCTTTGCGGCTTTTTGTTTCCGACGACGCTTCCTCGTCATAATCAAAGCCGCTCTTGCCCCGCAGATACTTCTGCCACACAATGCTTGCTTTGCCAGTATCATGCGCCATACCCAGTGTATAAGCCCATTCGGAGGAATCGAAATCCGCCGCAAACCTCGAAGCAAACTCAGCAGTTCCCGTGAGATGCGCATTCAAGGACTGCGGCTCGGCCCATTCGCCATTCTCCAAGCGGTGTGTATGGGCGATATACTCCATGTCTTGTCTCCTCAGTTGAACTTGTAGACCCGCCGCGCCAGACGGTAGATGATCAGGCTGAACTTCCGGCCCCAAGCGCCAGAGACGCTCGTTAATAGAGAAGGGATGGTGCGTTTTATCCTTCGATAGAGAAACGGGTCAGTATGGTATAAAAAATCCCAAAAACTCGCGCGCTTTTTCAGGCTGGGTTTGCTTCCTTCGATGTAGAGCAGAATGGTCAGAATGGAAATCATGATTGAAAGATAGTTGAGCATATACCGGGCAAGGTTGGGCCAGGTCTGGTACACCTGCTGCAAGTCGTGGGCTTTTACCATGAGTTTGGTTATGCCGATCTGCTGATCCACCCGTGAAAGCATAACCCGCTCATTGACCGATTGATCAGCCCGACCAATGGAATAATGGTACAGGTCCTCATCTAAATAGCGGATGGTTTTGACAAAGGGCAGAGGCTGATAGACAAAGATATTGTCCACATAAAACGTGTGGCTGGGCAGCTTAAGGTTACAAGCGCGCAGTAAGGCAGTCTGGTATATGACCGAGTGCATAAGCAGGTATTGAGAGGGCTTGAAGCGTGCAATGTTATTCCATGAAAAGGTACAATTAAGGGGGAATACGTTGGCGTAGCGCATCACCCGCTGAGAATGTGCGTCCTGATGTTCGTAGACGTAGTTGGTGATAAAGAGATCGACCTCAGCGTTTTGCCTGACAGCTTGCCGCAGCGTATTCATAACGCGCCGTAACGCGGGGACGTCAAGCCAGTCGTCGGAGTCAACAACCTTGAAGTATTGTCCGCAGGCAAGGTGGATCCCCCGCATGATTCCCACGCCGTGGCCGCTGTTTTCCTGATGGATAACCGTGATAAGCCCAGGGTAGCGGGCAGCGTAGGCGTCGCATATCGCGGGCGTCTCATCAGTTGAGCCATCGTCAATCAGGATGATCTCAAAGTCCGCGCTGGAGAAACCGTCGCTGCCAAGGCACGAAAGCAGAGAGTCAACACAAGCCCTCATATATGCGGCAGAGTTATAACAAGGAACAGTAAACGAGATGATTTTTTCTTCGTTACTCATAGCTTAGGTATTAGTAGTATCAATTTTTCCCTTTTTGTCTAGGTCTTGATTCACCCGCTTCATCACCACGAACTTCAGCACTGGATAGATGATGATAACTTGGATGAAGATGTTCAGGGCGTTGGCGATGTTTGCGGCAAGCACCTGTCCGACCATGGGCGAAAGCAAGGGCGTTACCAGCGTGGGAACGTAGACGCAGATGAGGTAAACCCCCAGCACAGTGAGGAAATACACTGCCAGCGCGCCGCCGAGCTTGTTGTTCGCGTTGAAGACTAATTTGCGCTGCACGATAAAGTTGACGGTTTGCGCGGCAGCGTAACTGAGCAGAAAGGCGAGGAACGCGGCCAGCCCGCCGTGTTCGACTGGATAGTGGTATATCCAGAACGAGAAATCCCGGTCGGCAAAGGCGCGAAAGATAAAGCTCTGAGCGATGTTCAGGACGACAAAGTTCGTTATTGTGGCGATGTTGCTCAACAGATTGAACATGATGAATTCAAACAGCGCGCTGTGTTTTTCCTTGAAGCGCTTGATTGTCTCAAACATAGATTCCTCCGTTTTGTAGGCGTATGCTTTTCCTCCGCTTTATCATGCGGCGGTATTCCTTTAGTAAATGGTCCAAGCCCTTAAAGAAGTGTCCGTTGACGATTTCGAGTATCGCGTCGATCATGGGCATATTCACGACCTGGCCGCTCATTTTAGCTATGCCGCGCAGGGGCATATTGTAAATGAAGAGTATGTTGAGGTTAGGTTTACCTTTTGCCTCTGAACTGGCTTTAATAGCGCTTAAAATCTTCCAGACAAAACGGGCGAAGAGGCTTTTCGCGTAAAAAAGCTGGGCAATCGAATCCTCCCTGCATAAAAGCGCTGAACGGTTCCAGCGAGAAGGCGGCGGCATCCTTCCAAGAAGGCGGGCGAATTCGTCATCAGAAACCTGCTTCACCTGAGCGCTGAAGTAAGAAGGAAGCGTCGCCGCATCGTTGCGCTGGCTGCCGGGCTTTGCGCTATCCACCTGAAGCGCGCCGCTCAAGCGTATATCGTGGGAAGACGCCCCGATACACACATGGTACGCGCCGCCTTCGACCTCAAAACCCTTAGTCTCGGTATCAAAATAGCGGAACGTTGTATCATCAAAGGGAATGTTTACGGTTTTACTTTCACCGCTTTGTAGAAAAACTTTGACAAAGCCCTTTAACTCTTTCTTTGCCCGATAGAGCCGGCTATCTGGCAAAGAAACATAGACTTGGGCAATCTCCGCCCCTGCGGTTTTACCCGCATTGGTGATGGTAAATGAGACGCCTTCATTGTTCAGCGAAAGGTCAGAGTAACTAAATTCCGTGTAGGAAAGGCCGAAGCCAAAGGGGAAGCGGACCGGAATCCCATCAGAGCCGCCGGCAGTATCGTAGTAACGGTAGCCAACAAAGATGCTTTCACGGTACTCGGCGGTTTTTTCCCTGCCCGGATAGTAATAAAAGGCTGGGCTGTCCTTCAGAGTCAGGGGCCATGTTTCGCTTAATTTTCCCGAAGGGCAGATTTTTCCGGTCAGCGCGTCAAGAACTGCCCCAGCTCCAGCTTGGCCTGACAAGGCAACAAGGACAAGAGCGCGGCACTGGTCAAGCCAGGGCGTTTCCACCACTGAACCAGCGTGCAGTACAGCGACGATATTAGGATTTACCTGATGAATCGCGTTCAGCAGTTCTATCTGATTCTCCCGAACCCGCAAATCAGAGCGATCCAGCCCTTCGGTTTCACCGATTTCATCAAGCCCCATGTAGAAAAGTACGAGATCCGCCTGTTTAGCCAGGGCTATGGCTGCCTCGCGGTTTACTGGCGTGGTGTTTTTCGTTTTAGGTTTTCCCTGTCGCTCAAACCCCGGCTGGAAGCCTGCGCAGTCAAGGCCGCTTTCACCAATGAGCGCCAGAGCTGAATCCACTTTGGTAGCGTTGACCTGACTGGAACCCGCGCCCTGAAAACGAGGCGTTTCCGCAAAGTCCCCGATGAGGGCAACTTTGCTTCCCTTTTTGAGCGGTAGAATGGCGTTTTCGTTCTTCAGGAGGACAATGGATTCCTCTGCGGCTTTGCGGGCGATCCGGTGATGGGCTTCTGTGTCAAAGGTCGTAGGCGCATCCTTTGGTATTTGTACCGCAAAGATCGTAGTCAGCAGTTCGTCTACCCGTTCATCCGCTACAGCCTCGCTGACCGCGCCGCTTTCCAGCGCGTCCAGCAGTTCCATGGCGCTATTGCCTGCTGTACCGGGCATTTCTAGGTGGCTTCCCGCGATAACTCCAGCGCAGCAATCGTTGCCGCCGCCCCAGTCCGAGACCACGATTCCGCCAAATCCCCATTGGTCTTTGAGAATGTCCCGCAACAGCAGGCGGTTTTCATTGGCATACACCCCGTTTACCTTGTTGTAGGAAGACATAACAGCCCAGGGCTTTGCTTCTTTAACCGCGATTTCAAAAGCAGTGAGGTAAATCTCCCGAAGCGCCCGATCATCCACTACAGAATCGCTGGCCATCCGCAGCAGTTCCTGACTGTTTGCGGCAAAGTGTTTTGGGCAAGCGGCAACTCCGGCGCTCTGTATGCCCCGAATAGAGGCGGCGGCCAGCTTGCCCGCGAGGTGAGGGTCTTCCGAGAAATACTCAAAGTTACGGCCGCAAAGGGGGCTGCGCTTGATGTTCAGTCCCGGTCCTAGGATCATGTTCACCCGATAGGCAACAGCCTCTTCTCCCAGAGTACGGCCAACTTCTTCGACCAGAGTCGTGTTCCAGCTATTGGCGATAGCCGAGGCTGTGGGGAAACAGGTGGCAGGTACGCCAGGGTTCAGCCCAAGCTGATCAGCCTCTGCCATCTGTTTCCGTATGCCGTGCGGCCCATCCGCAAGAAATATGGAGGGAATGGCCAGTCGCTCAAGCGGCATGGTCTGCCAGAAACCAAGTCCCGAAAGCAGGGACGCCTTTTCAGTCCGGTTCATCCGGTCAATCAAATCAACATAGCGCATAATTCCTCCATATTCTCCTCTCAACCCTTATGGGAACGAACCCGTTTCCGTATAAGGATCAGCGCAATCATGATTCCGCAGAAGATTACCGCGTCAGCAATGATGAGCAGAATCACCCACGTTGGCGTGATAGCTCTGAAGACCACTCCGGGCGCGACGCCGTTCATGGCGTTGGAATTCACGGTGGCGTAGAGGATATTGTGCGCCGCATTGCGAATGGCTTTCTTAGCCGTGGGACTGCTGATGTCCGCAGGAGTCTTGTCGTACACCGGAGGCATATACATGGTGAGCATAAAGTCTCCGCCGTTCCGCAGGGCTTTGTCCTGATTCATATAGGGATAGAGGTTGAAGTCGGTAATCACCGAGCCTTGGAAGCCCCATTCGTTGCGGAGTATTTCCGTGAGGAGTTCGCGGCTGCCTCCAGACCATTCAGTTCCAATGCGGTTGAAGGAAGACATTACCCCAGTGCTGCCGCCGTTTTTAACTGCATACTCAAAGGGTTTCAGGTAGATTTCCCGAATGGCCTGTTCGTTTGCCCAGGTCATAAGCCCGTTGTCCCGGACGCGATTGGTTTCCTGATCGTTTAAGGCAAAGTGTTTGATATAGGTTACCATACCTTTGGACACTGCTCCGGCCACGACTTGAGCGGCGATTTCCCCGCTGAGGATGCTGTCCTCGCTGTAATACTCAAAGTTCCTGCCCGCGAAAGGGGAACGGTGGATGTTCATGGCTGGAGCATACCAGCCGTGTACTCCAGCTTGCAAGCCTTCATCTCCTACGGCCTCGCCCATCTGCCGCGCAGCGCTCTTACTCCATGTGGCGGCGATGATGCACTCGCTGGGATAGGCAGTGGCGCTAGTGTTACCAATGTAAGCCGAAAGCCCAGCCGGGCCGTCCAGGTCTTGGGTTACGGGCTTGGACACGCTCTGCATTACCGCAGTGTTATATGACCCGGTTCTGAAGAGTTCCACAAATTCGTTAATGTCCAACTGATCGAGGAGCGGTTCCCATAGGGGATCGTCATAGGGCATATCCTTAAGGTTGATGAGGGAGATGTTGTTCTTGGCGTTAAACACAGGGGTTTCGTCATTGGGATTGTTGTGATCCGCCGCCACAAACGGGGATACCGCAGCAATGACAGCCGCGCCAGCAGTCCGGTCAGCGGCTGTGGGCGCTTGGGGCCAGGTTCCTTCCCAGTCGTTTCGGGAAAGATAAACCTTAATACGGTTCGATGCCTGGTCAAACCGATTGACCACGTTATACCCAGTAAGCGGGTCTTCTTCATACCGAAGTGTGGATTCTACCTTATATTCAATGGGGGAAACCGCGCTCAAGTCATGGGCGTTCTTCATCAGTTTAAGCTGATAGGTTCCATTTTCCAGTTCATAGCCGCGGAAGCTGTTTTTGTTCGCGTCATTATAATCGTAGGATGCCAGCGCATACACTGGAATCGTAATGCTGACGGTCTGTTCGCTTCCCGGCGCGATGAGGCCCGTCTTTTCAAAGCCCGCCAGCACTACATGGGCTTTCTCAATGCCGCCGGGTGTGTAAGGCGCTGTGGCGTAGAGTTCCACGACATCCTTTCCAGCGCGCGTTCCAGTATTCCGCACACGGACATCTATAGTGATAGCGCCGTCGGCAGACAGAGCGGAACCAGCGGCAGGGCTGCTTCGCGCCAGTTCCCACTCAAAGCTGGTGTAGCTCAAGCCATAGCCAAAGGGGAACTGCACGGTCTGACGGTAGGCTGTCTCATTGTCGTGATAGCGGGTTTCATAGTAACGGTATCCCACATAGATGCCCTCTTCGTATTCCACAAAGTAGTTACCCGGCGCGTCATCATAGACATAGTTACCAAAGTTGTTGTACGAGGGCGCGCTAGTCAGGTCATAGGCGTAGGTATCAACCAGGCGGCCCGATGGATTCACCTCTCCCTTAATGACCCGCCCAAGAGCGTTCATCCCTTCACCTGGGCTGCCAATCCAAAGGGCTGCATTGATCCAGTCTTCGTCCAAAAAGCCCAGTTCCATAGCCTCGCTGGAGTTGATGATTACAATCACCTTGTCAAAGCCTTGGGAGCGTACATGTTCTAAAAGGTCCAGTTCGTTCTGACTCAATTCAAGCTGATGCTGTCCCGGCTTGATTCCCAGGCGGGTGAGGAAGCTCTGGGCTTCGGCGTTGTAGTGCGCCATGTCAGCGTAGATGTCCTGACTCAGGTCCCCGCCTTCGCCGCCGCCCCTGCCAAAGATGACAATAGCCGCGTCATGATAGTCAGCGTAGCTCTGCTGTACTTCTGGCGTATACTCGTTCAGAGCAACCTCTCCGATGTGGTAGGTGCTTACCTCTGGAAGGTCCATCTGGATCGCCGCGTGTTTGTAGGGCTGAAAGTAGATCGGCTGTCCCCCGAAGAAGATTGACCCGGTACCAATCTGCGGACCCTTTACTTCGGACATAGTTTTATAGAAAGAAATCAGCGCCGGGTTTACCTGATACCCTGCTGCGCTCAGACTACTTTCCAGAGTAGCGGCTGTGGAAGTATCTACGTTCCCCGAACCAGAGCCGCCGTAGATCAGGTCTATTGAAGTCCGGCCAAACACGCTAACCTTCGCGCCTTCCTGCAAGGGGAGAACGCTTTTCTCGTCGTTTTTCAAAAGCACGATGCCTTCTTCTTCTATCGTTACCGTGAGCGCCTTAGCCGCTGCTGAAGCGTCTTCGGGGTTGTTATACTTGCTCTTGAAGTAAGCGGTATCTACATTCGCCGCCTCCCCGACGATCCGGTACTTCTGCCCGCCCAGCGCCATAGTGATAGTGGGGGAGAAAACTCCGCAGACGATAGTTAAGCCCGCCGCCAGAATAAATACGATTGACAAGACCGTAATCCAAACAGTGAGAAACTTCTTGTTACTCATTTTCCTTTGTGCTGAACTCATAGTACAGCCTCCTTAAAGTATTATGCGATTTGCATCACACATTTCTATAGTAAAACTCGTTTTTAGCCCAATATTAGCCATTTATACCACACTGAAGCTCATTTCTACTATGCTAAAAGTCTTTT
>JAIRMT010000141.1 GCA_031258505.1 Treponema sp. | reverse complement strand
ATTCAAAGTGTTTCGCCGGCGAATCAAAGTGTTTCGCCAATGATTCAAAGTGTTTCGCCAATGATTCAAAGTGTTTCGCCGGCGAATCAAAACGTTTCGCCAATGATTCAAAGTGTTTCGCCAATGATTCAAAGTGTTTCGCCAATGATTCAAAGCCTTGTACCGCCTTAGCAGCAGGTCGGGAAGGCGCTGCCGGCCAATTAGCGCTGCTTGCGCGGACCGCGCGTCCCTGCTATGCTGACTGGCTATGGACAAACTTATTATTAAAGGCGCGCGCGAGCATAATCTTAAAAACATTGATTTGGAGCTGCCCAGGGATAAGCTCATCGTTGTATCGGGGTTGTCAGGGTCAGGGAAGAGTTCCCTTGCCTTTGACACCATCTTTGCCGAGGGACAGCGGCGCTACGTCGAGAGCCTGTCGGCCTATGCCCGCCAGTTTCTGGGACGCATGGATAAGCCGGACCTGGACTACATCGAGGGATTGTCGCCCGCAATCTCCATCGAACAGAAAACCACGCACCGTAACCCGCGCTCAACCGTCGGCACAGTTACCGAGATATACGATTACTACCGGCTGCTCTTTGCCCGTATCGGTACGCCGCACTGCCCCCGGTGTGGGCGGGAGATTAAGGAACAGTCGGTTGATTCCATCATCGAGACGATACTGGCGATGGGTAACGGCGACCGTGTGCAGCTGCTTGCGCCAGTGATTCGCGGCAAGAAGGGCGAACATCAGAAGATTATCGAAGATGCGCGAAAGGCGGGGTTTGTCCGCGCGCGGATCGATGGCGTGCCAGTGAGCCTTGACGACGACATCAAACTAGATAAGCAGAAGAAGCATACCATTGAAATCATCGTTGACCGGCTGGTGGTTGGGCAGGATATACGTTCCCGTCTGGCGGAATCAGTGGAGACTGCCCTGCAAACCGCTGACGGCGTCATGCTCATACTCGCGCAGGGCAAGGACGACAAAACCACCGAATACTTTGTGTCCCAGAAGAGCGCCTGTCCTGATTGCGGCATCTCCATGCCGGAGTTGCAGCCGCGTTTGTTCTCGTTTAATAATCCCTTCGGCGCCTGTCCCTCCTGTTCCGGTCTTGGTATTAAGATGGAGTTTGACCCAGACATGGTGATTCCCAACTATGATTTGTCCTTCAACGAGGGCGGCTGCATCCCCTATAACCCTGATTCAGCGTGGTATCGGAGCCGCTTTGAGGCGCTGGCCGAGCATTACCAGTTCAGCCTTGATACGCCATTCAAGGACCTGCCGAAAAAGGCTCTCGACGCGATTCTTTACGGCAGTAAGGAGGATATTGAGATTCACTACAGGAACCGCGAAGGTACTAACCACTTTGATTACAACTCGCGCTTCCCCGGTGTGCTTGAAGACCTGAAGCGGCGCTACATGGAAACTCAGTCTCCGGGCATCAAGGAATGGTTGGAAAAGTTTATGAGTCAGAAGCCTTGTGAGGATTGCCACGGAAAGCGGCTCAAGCCGGAGGTTCTGGCGGTAACAATAGGCGGCGAGGGAGCGCCAGCCCGCAATATCTGGGAGCTGTCGAGTTTGTCAGTCAATGAGTCCATCGACTTTTTTAAGAAGGTAAAGTTTGGTGAGAGCGCGAAGAAAATCGCCAGTCAGATATTGAAAGAGATTAACGCGCGTCTTGGTTTTATGAAGAACGTGGGGCTTGAGTACCTGACGCTGGAGCGCAAAGCCGCGACGCTTTCCGGCGGCGAAGCGCAGCGCATACGATTGGCGACACAGATTGGTTCCAGTCTTGTCGGCGTACTCTATATCCTTGACGAACCGAGCATTGGTCTCCACCAGCGGGACAATCAGCGGCTCATCGACACGCTCATTTTCCTGCGCAATCTGGGTAACACGCTCATCGTTGTTGAGCATGATGAGCAGACCCTTCGTACTGCTGACTACATTGTAGACATGGGGCCTGGCGCGGGTGTTCATGGCGGTTCAGTGATAGCCCAAGGCACGCCAGCGCAGGTGATGAAGGTAAAAGCCAGCCTGACCGGTCAATACCTTGCAGGTACGCTCAAGATGGAGATACCCAAAGAGCGGCGGACAGGGAATGGCAAGTTCATTCGGCTGAAAGGAGTGAGCGAGCATAACCTCAAAAATATCGATGTTGAGCTTCCTCTGGGAATCTTCACCTGCATTACCGGCGTCTCTGGTTCCGGCAAATCGACGCTGCTTTCTGATGTGCTATACCCGGCGCTTGCGAACCGTATCAATCGCTCCGCCCGTACCGAAGGCGCGTACCAGAGCATTGACGGCGTTGAGAACATCGACAAAGTGATTGACATTGATCAAAGCCCGATAGGGCGGACGCCGCGTTCCAATCCTGCCACCTATGTTGGCGTTTTCAACGGCATACGCGATCTTTTTGCCAGCCTGCCAGAGTCCAAGGCGCGGGGCTACAAGCCTGGGCGGTTTTCGTTTAACGTGAAGGGCGGGCGCTGCGAACACTGTCAGGGCGACGGCACTATCAAGATCGAGATGAACTTTTTGCCTGATGTTTACATTGACTGCGACGTGTGCCATGGGAAGCGCTTTAACCATGAGACTCTTGATATCCGGTATAAAGGAAAGAACATCGCGGACATTCTTGACATGACGATTGAGGAGGCTGCTGAGTTCTTTATCTACATTCCGCACATTGCCCGCAAGATGGATACTCTGCTGTCCGTGGGTCTTGGCTATGTCAAGCTTGGTCAGTCCGCGCTCACGTTATCAGGAGGCGAAGCTCAACGTGTGAAGCTGGCGCTGGAGCTTTCGCGTCGTTCCACTGGCAAAACCTTCTATATACTAGACGAGCCTACCACTGGCCTTCACTTTGCTGATGTGAAGCAGCTCATGTCGGTTATACAGCGCCTCGTGTCTCAGGGTAACACAGTCGTTATGATCGAACACAACCTTGATGTACTTTTACAAGCTGACCATCTCATTGACCTGGGACCTGAAGGCGGCGACCGTGGCGGCAATATCGTTGTAAGCGGTACGCCTGAGCAGGTGGCGAAGTACGCGAAGTCGTACACGGGCTTTTACCTCAAGGAAATGCTGAAGCGGCTGCGTTAAGTTCC
>JAIRMT010000140.1 GCA_031258505.1 Treponema sp. | reverse complement strand
GTAGCCAAGAGAAGGCTCCCTAAACAAACGATAGTAACAAGAATCCCAAAGGATGGCTTTTTTTGTTCCATCATAACCTCCTGCTGCAAGTTTTTAGCGCCGTCAGTGGGTGAAAAAAGTGGGCGCGTTGGGCTTGGGCAACCCAAGCTCATACCATATTCGCATATTTGTTTTAGAGGATCAAGAACCAGCTGCGTATCTTGGCTTGGTAAACTTGTCGAAGCGCCTGAGCCTTGGGCGTTCAGGCGTCTGGGTCTGCTCTTTCATCCTGTCCCATGAGCGCCTTACCCATGAGCGCCGCGAGTACCTGTTGAAACACAATGCCTAGCAGACAGGGCAGGGCCGCTGCCGCCGGGAAAAACTGTATCGCTATGGTAGTGGCAGCGCTGATGTTCCGCAATCCAATGGTAAAGAAGAGGGTTACCCGCTTTTCACGCGGCAGACGACCGAATTTGCCTATCAGCTTGGCGCCGACATACGCAAACGCGCTAAAAGCGATACATAGCGCGGCAATGAGGTAGACCTGCGGGTTGTCAAGCTGTATCTGGGACGCAACTGGGGAAGCGTTTGCCGCAATCACGAGTACCAGACACAGCTTTGCGACTACGTTGAGGTATGGACTCACTCTGGGCGGCAGTTTGCCATTGCTTAACTCGTTTGCGCCCACGCCAAGCACTGTAGGTACCAGTACCATTAGCGCCAGCGAAGTCGCCATCCCGCTCATATCCAGCGCAACCTGAGTTCCCAGTAAGAGCGACACAGTGCCGGGAACTACAAGCGGGGCTAGCAAGGTGTCGAGGAGAACGATTGCCAGCGCCAGCGCCCTGTCTCCGTGATAGATTGACACCCAGATAAAGCCGGATACAGCGGTTGGAGCCGCGAAGAGCAGGGCATAGCCTGACAGCGTATCCGCATCAAAGATCAGTGAGCAGGTTGAAAACACTAACAGCGGTATGACCACGCGCGCTACGAGCATGAAGTAGAGTATGGGCGCGGGCTTGCGTACTGCCATAAGTAGTTCCTGTACCCGCAGTTTCAGCGCGCCGGAGAGCGTCATCAGCGCGAAGAGCCAGGGAACAAGGGGACGCAGGTGAATAAAGACTGGGGAAAAGAGAAAGCCCATCACAATACCTGACGGGGTGAGTATTGGCATAAGCCGCTCAAGGCGGCGGTTCAGGATGAATGCAAATTCCGCTGGTGTTGAAAAAGCCATGGCGACAGTATAGTCAGGCAAGCCTAATGGTAAAAGTACCGTATTGACCTTATACACCTCTTCTTCTATGATTAGCTTTCAAATCTTGATGATAAGAACATTCATCACTATAGATAAAAATTTGACTGTAAGGAGTAAGTTTAATGAAACGCACATATCAACCCAGTAAGGTGAAGCGGAACCGGAAATTTGGGTTCCGGGCGCGTATGAGTACCAGAGGCGGGCGGCTTGTTCTGAAGCGACGCCGTGCTAAGGGCCGCTATAAACTGACCGTTTCCGACGAGAAGAAGCCTTATTAACGTGTCTTCGCCAGATTTACTCCGCTTCACGTTTAAGCGGAGTGAAAGATTAAAGGGACGGAACGCGATACGGGAGGTGTTTGGCAAAGGGAAACGGGCCAGTTGTTCCGGCATAAAGTTGTTTTTTCTCCAAAATGGATTATCTTATAACCGAATTGCCGTTACCTTCTCACGAAAATTTGGCATTGCGGTGAAACGGAACCGGAGCAGACGGTGCAGCCGAGAGGCGTATCGTCATATACGCGCTCTATTGATGACAGGGTATGATATGGTGTTACTGGTATACTCGGGCAATGACAGCTTCGCGGCCCGTCTGGAACAACTGGACACGCTGTTTATGAAAGCTGGTTTGATTAAGGATATGTACTAATGGTCTTTGTTCAAAAAGTGCTGTTGCTGTTGATTCGTTTTTATCAATACGCTGTCTCGCCCCATTTTCCCCCTTCGTGTCGATATGTTCCCACCTGCTCTGCCTATGCTTACGAAGCCATACAGAAGTATGGCGTATTCCGGGGAACAGCGCTGGCGTTGAAACGTGTCTTGCGCTGTAATCCTTTCCGACCGGGAGGTTATGATCCGGTCCCCTAAGTACACGCATGGCAATAAGTTGGCGTGTACGTATGAAGCCTCCGCTTGTTTCGGGCGCTTCTAGCTTGCGTGGCCAAGAACCAAGTTCCACCACGCCCTAAATCGAGGTTTTTATAGATGGAAAAGCGAACATTACTGGCTGTGGCACTTTCAGTCGTGGTTATAACGGTCTTTTATATGGTGCAGGGAATCTTCTTCCCGCCGCCTCAAACCCTGCCGCTGGAGCCGACGACTGTGGTAAGCGCTCCGGCAAGCCCTGGTCAGACCCAAGCGCCTGCCGGAGAAGGCGCTCCGGTAACTAACGTGGACGGGCCCGTTATACCCGATGGCATTGAAGACTTGATCGAGCAGCGGGTGAACATTGAAACCAACCTGCTTTCAATAACACTGAGCAGCGTTGGCGGGGATGTGGTTTCTTATAAGCTCAAGCAACACACTGACAAAGGAGACTTTGTAGAGATGGTGCTGTCTGGCAATACTGAGGCGCACGCTTTTACAGTGGCTTTTGGTAAGGCTGGCGCACAGCCCCTGACTTCGGTCTTTCAAGTGCGGCGCTTGTCTGATTACTCGGTGGAGTTTTACCGCGACTTTGTGCTTGAGGGCGACAGAGGACGCTTTCGTTTAAGCAAACGGTATGACTTTAAGCCCAACGAGTATATGTTTGAGCTGACGATCAATCTTGGCATACCGCCCGACAGCACTGTGATGCCCTCGCTTGATTTCAACGGCGCTGCCTATACCCTGAGCTTTGGGCCGCAGATAGGGCCGTCCTTTAACCAGTTGGATCAGCGCAACGAATACCGTAACTACTTCACGTTTGCCAATGGCAAGCAGAAGCAGGAGAAGGTGAGCGACATTCCTACAACCATCAATACCTTGCCGAAGTGGGCGGCCATTGCGGGCAAGTATTTCACGTTTATCGCCATTCCTTACCCAAACCAGTACGACATTGCGTTTTCCTCTAGGGCCGAGCCCGGGTTGAGCAGCGCGTCGCGTTTCTATGTCATCCGTCCGGCGCAAACTGGACGTGTTGAGGACACCTACCGTTTCTATCTGGGGCCGAAGGAGCAGGAAACCCTGTCGGTGTATAACAATGGAAACAACAGCTTTAACCTGCGCGACATGGACATGGTAAAGGTCGCCAACACCAGCGGCATACTCAGCCCCTTGGAGAGCGGCCTCAAGTGGCTGCTTATGGTGTTCTATCATCTCATTCCGAACTATGGCGTAGCGATCATCCTGCTTACTCTGTTGGTGAAGGTGCTTTTCTTCCCGCTTACGAAGAAAAGCTCGGAGGCAACTCTGCGTATGCAGGCGCTGGCGCCCCGAATCAAGGAGATACAGGAGAAGTACAAGGATAACCAGCAGAAGATGAATGCGGAAATGGCGGAGTTTTATAAGAGAGAAGGTTATAACCCGCTTGCCGGTTGTTTACCCATGCTGCTTCAGATTCCTATTTTCTTT
This sequence comes from Treponema sp., assembly GCA_031258505.1. Taxonomy (GTDB): domain Bacteria; phylum Spirochaetota; class Spirochaetia; order Treponematales; family Breznakiellaceae; genus JAIRMT01. The sequence goes on along the minus strand of JAIRMT010000140.1, from coordinate 5,773 downwards.
GCCATGTACAATCTGTTTAACAATCACTTTGACCTGCGCGGCGCTCTGTTCATTCCGGGCTGGATACCAGACCTTTCCCTCCCTGAGTCAGTCTTCAACTTTGCGCCGGTAACGATTCCCATTCTTGGCTGGAGCGATATCCGGCTCCTTCCCATCATCTATGTTGCGTCTCAGCTTCTCTATGGCAAGGTAACTCAGACTCCTGATCAGCAGGGGAATACCCAGACGAAGCTCATGCTCTATGCCATGCCGATTATCTTCTTCTTTATGCTGTACAACGTGCCATCTGGCCTGCTGGTCTACTGGATATTTTCTAACCTGCTGACTCTGGTACAGCAGCTTGCCATAAACAAGTACCTTGCGCCGAAACGGGCGGCTATACGGGCTGAAAGCGAGAAAAAGGCGGAACCAAAGATTGCCCCGAAGATCGCGCCGAAGAAAAAAAAGAAGCGCTAACAGCGCCTTGTATCAAAAATTTCTTTATTAAGGAGAGCTATATATGGAATACGAATTTGAGGGCCGCACCGAGAAAGAGGCTATTGATCGGGCGGCGGAATCGCTTGGCCTCGCAAAGGAGGCCTTTGACGTGGAGATCATCGAAAGTAGGCGTCAGGTGTTATTTAAAAAGGGCTATGTAAAAATCAGGGTTCATATAGGTCAGTCGTCGCCTGTTACGGCTGACCGGGATGATGAAGGAGAAGCGCCCTCTGGCATCTCTGAGCTTGAAAAGAAGCAGTTCACTGACGCGGTGTTTGGCAATCCTGAAGCCCAAAACGACTTTGAGCAGAAGCTCATTGACTTTACTCAGGGACTCATCAGCCGCATGGGTTACACCGCAAAGGTAACGGTACTGTTCCGGGAGGATCGCAAGATCGGGCTGAAGATGGATTCGCAGTTCTCTTCTATTCTGATTGGCAAGAAGGGGAAAAACCTGGACGCGCTTCAGCTTCTGGTAAACATCTACGCAGGCAGACAGGGGCGTGAGGATGTACGGATCATTCTGGATACAGAGAACTATCGCATCCACCGCGAGGAATCGCTGGTTCGCCTGGCCTACACGGTTGCTGATCGTGTGCGGGATAGCCGCAGCTCCGTACTGCTTGAACCTATGAACCCCTTTGACCGCCGTCTCATCCACACCACCTTGAGCGACATCGCCGATGTGGAAACCAAGAGCGAAGGTGAAGGTTTGTATAAGCAGGTGCGGGTGTATTACCGGGGCAGGCGATAGCTTAATGACGCTGCGTATAGTTCTTGTAACATACCTGATTCTGCTTAATGCGGCGTTGGTTTTCCCCACGCCGCTTGACGAGCTTCTCGACCCAAGCGTGTTTAACGCGCTTATGGCTTCTGAGCAGGAAACCGTAACTGAAGTTCGGTTCAAAACCTCGATGCCGGTCCTGCTCCCCCGCCATGCTTACACACAGGAACTGGTTGCCAATGCTCTTCAAGACCTGGACCCCAGTTTTCTGGTGGAAACCCTGTGCGTATACCACAAACCGTCTGGCGCTTCCTTCCCCGCGTGGAATGAGACTGAACGAAGCGTCCTCTTTAACCAATGTCTGGCACTAAGCAGTCTGGCTGGATTGGAGTATTACTCGGAGAGCCGCAAACGGATGCGTACTTTTTACGAAACCTCCACTGTAATCGACAGCCCTGAAACCAAGCGTCCCTTGCCTGATCCGGTCTATGACACGCCGCCCGCGAGCGCGCTGCTCTACGTCCGCCAGAAAGACCTCACCTTTGGCGACAACATCTACCGTTACGAGTACCACGCCCGAAGCGACGCGCTTTTGTTTACACAGGAGAACCTCACGACGCTCAACCTTGTGATTATTCCGGCGGTGGGGAAGAACCAGCTCCGTTCCGTGGTCGCAGTGTTTGACGCTGGCGCAGATCTCCTTGTCTATGTGCTTTCTGCGGCAAAAGCAGCCTCGTTTCCCGGCCTGAACGAGCGCGTAGGCGACTCCTTCTCCAACCGCGCCGACGCGGTCTTGCGCTGGTTCGTCAGTCAGGCTGACCATGCGTTTGGGCGCTAACTCTTGGCTTCCTAATACAAGCCTTGGTCCCCTTGCCGCGTTATGTCTGTTATGCGCCAGGCGTCTTTATACCACGAAAGCGTAAGCGTATCAGTGTAGGAAACGCCCCACGGCGGCGGCACGGTTAGCTCAGAAGCAAAGGGATCGGGCGCTTCCTCCCCTTCTTCCAGCGGACGGTATGAACCGGGAAGCCAGAGTGTGTACGAAGCCTGAAACGTCGTTTCTCCGTCGCTTTCATCGCTGTCCAGAACCTCAAGCTGGAGGCCCGAAACGCCAAAGACTGTCATTTCCGTGGCCGGCGACCCTGCGTCAACCCAGTCCTGGGCTGGAACCATCATATCCACATACTCATAAGCTTGCTGGACGCGGTTTAACACAAAGAGATTCGTAACCATCTCAATATCGCTCTTGCCAATCTTGCTGGTGTTTTTCTGGACACAGGCTTCCATAAGCTGATGATCCAGAGTGGCAAAGGCTCCGTAGTAGGTTTCCACGACCTCAGCCGTTGTCATGCCTCTCGTGGTCGGCAGTGAGGCGCGGCTTTCAATGGTGCTTCGCACGACAAGCCCAACGCTGATGAGCGTAGCCAGGCAGACCGCGAGTATGGAGGTGTTTCTGACGACAAAACGTTTAGTCTTTACAGTCATGCTGCTCTTTTTAAGAAACTTCTCCCGCTCAAGCCTGATTCTGGCGCGTTCCTCCTCAGTACACGTCTGGATATACAAATCAGCCTTCTTGGAACCAACAGCGCCTAGGAAATCCCGCAACTGCGTAGCAAGCTCGGCTCGTTGCGCGCGTTGCACCTTGCGTTGTGCAGCGCGTGGCAGGCTTGGTGGCGCAGTGCCATGCGCGTCTTTCGTGGGCATGAGTGCGCTCTTAAGAAGCGCCGCCAGTTCCGCGTTCAGGCCGGGAACTGCGAGATGTATGGGCAGATATACTCCTTCGCGCATATCCTGATGCAAGACCTCAAGGTCTGTATTAAGAAACGGCGGCGTTCCCACAAAAAGCTGGTAAAGTAAGGCTGAAGCAGTGAAAGCAATAGCCTCTTCTCCGCGCAAGTCTGGGTGTATCCAACGTTCTCCGCCGCTTATCCAGCGATTCTCGGCTTCAAGGCTCCGGCGCGCGGTTGCTGGTGGACAAAACAGGAGCGTCCCATCAGGCGCGACAAGCGCAAGCGCCGGCGCGAGTGAAAAGGCAACGTTGCGATAGCTCAGGCTGACAGAAGCCGCAAGCCAGGCGCGCAAGGCGTCAAGAGCCGTATCTTTCGCCGCATCGGAGTCGCGCACATCGAGGAGCGCGTCAAGCGGTCTGCCTTCAAAGGCCGGTCCCCAAATACCAATAGCGCCGTTCCGCTCAACGGCGCCTCCAGCGTGCCATACGTTCACCGACCCATCATGGCTGACAATAAACCCTTGCTCTGTCATAAAATACGAGAGCTTTGCCTGCGCGAAAGCCTGCGCATCGAGGCCGGTGTCAAAAAAGAGCGTCGGTTTCCCATCAATTTCAAGAGTGCTGATCATCTTTTACTTCCTAAACAAGGCTATCATACAATTCGCCAGAGGGGAATTCTCTCTCCACTTAGTGTCTGGTACTCTTCCCATCATTGTTATTGTATTGTATGATCATATTATGATGCAGAAAGTTGATCTATATTCCTTACTGTGGGCATATGCAAATAAAGTTCATACCCCTAGCATAAAAATCAGCGTATTTGTTGACTTTATTGGAAAATATGCGCGGCAGCACATGAGGGAACTGCCTGAATGGGAGATATGGACGCGGAATACCTTCGCTAAATTCTGGGAGGAAGTTCCGGCGCTGGTGGATGCGGGCAAATGCGCGATTCAGGGCGTTACCTCTGATCGCGTCGTCTTCCTCACTCAATACTATACGGCTATGATTGCTGTCGCCTATAAAACGGAGAATACTTCCAGTATCTCCCCATTCCCTGACGAGCGCAGCCTCAAAATACAGATACCCAATGAACAGATCACTGCTCTTCGTCTGAAAGAAGACCTTGCCGATTACCTTGACAAGCCAGAGGCCGCTCACACCCCCATCATAAAGCTGGAATTACCCAAGCAACTGGGTTCCATACTGGTACTTGATTCCATGATTCCGCATGGACTGCTGGAAGCCGCGTTCCTCAAAATACGCTTCTACCTCATGATTCCCGGCAAGCACGACCTCGCGCTCCAGAAACTGACAGCGCTGTTCCGTGAACAGGAAGAGTATCCGCGAAATCTACTTGACCGTCTGATTCAGAGTTCCAATACGCTTATTGAGGAGTTTGAGGAAAGCGGGGACAGTTCATATCTCTTCTGGACACAGATGTGCGGCTTTATCAGAGACAAGCTCGGCAATGAAACAGCTAAGTCCTCTGAAGATATTACGTTATTACAGACACTTGCCCTCATTGAGTGGTTCAACATTTTCTTTAATGGCAAGACCAAACAACGCAAGGTAAAGGAAAAGGCGTTTGAGGAACTTAGCGCACAGTTAATGCAGCCGCCCTACCTCTACGCTATGGAAGACATCATCAAATTCGTGGGATACGATGGCAAACCCCTACTCGAATACTATTCCGATAAGGAACTGGACGAGTTCATGGCAACAAAAGCCGCAGCCCCGCCGACTGCTGTACCTGAACTGATCACTATTACCGACACAAAGAAGGAGGAACGGTTTATCTCAAAGACTACTTTTCCACTGGTCTGTGTACAGCAGCTACAAAATGCGCGCGCCTCAATCGGGAATGTCATTATTGAGCATTGGCTAAAGCTGATCCAGCAGTACCAGACTGAACCAGCTATGGAGCATGATAGAGATTTTAAAGACGCGCTTATCCAGTATCTGAGGCTTCAGACACCCACACTCGCGGCTATGCTTGAGTACAAACGGCTTTCGCTCCTTTTTGGGGAAATGCAAAGCGCTCAGAACGGCTATACGGAATTTGCCCAACTCTTTGATAAGCAGACAGGTAAAAGGCTCAGTCTAAACGAAATCCTACTCGTCAAACGGCAAACACTTCTGCATGAAGCTCGCTCGCGCCTGCCTTTCTGGTATTCAATACCGCTGTTTATCAAAAAGGAAAACCCAAAGGAAGCGCCTGCTGTGGCGTCCGACCCCTCAGCCACGATTAAAAAAGAAAAACCGCTTACATTTCGGATGGTCTGTATGCAATTTGAGGAGGCGTTTGTGCCCTCTGGACAAACGCTTGATGGCTATCTCACGAGGCTTTGGGACCGCTGGGCCAAGCTCATCAAGGAGGAAGACCGGAAGAACCTCAGAGAAGACGTAAATTCTCTGGTTCGGGACCGTATCCGCCGCACCGCGCGTATACTTAAACCCGTGCAGATAAACGAAAACTATCTGTCCCAAACTGCTTCAGAACTGATCCAGAGTTCGTCCGCTTTGCGGCAACTCCAGAATAACAGTCTGGAACTCTATATCAAGTTGTATCTCATCAAGCTGCTGAAGAACATTCCCCGCTAAACAGATACGCAGGATAAACGCATAGAAATTCCCCAGTCATCCTCCCATGTAGCTATAGAGGCGTTTACCGAGAGATGCGGTATACGCTTTCGCTGGGATTTGAGGAGCATATCGAGACCATGTTCAAGCTGCTTAACGACCAGGCTATTCAGAGCCTCCTGCCTTAGAGACACTCTAAGCCATAGCTTAGAGACACTCTAAGCCTTCCCTTAGAGACGCTCTAAGCCATAGCTTAGAGA
>JAIRMT010000132.1 GCA_031258505.1 Treponema sp. | reverse complement strand
CCTAGTTCCTTAGGGGAACTAACGCCTAGTTCCTCTAGGAACTAACGCCTAGTTCCTCTAGGAACTAACACCTAGTTCCTCTAGGAACTAACACCTAGTTCCTTTAGGAACTAACACCTAGTTCCTCTAGGAACTAACACCTAGTTCCTCTAGGAACTAACACCTAGTTCCTTTAGGAACTAACACCTAGTTCCTTTAGGAACTAACCACTAGTTCCTCTAGGAACTAACGCCTAGTTCCTTATGGGAACTAACGCCTAGTTCCTTATTAGAGACGCTCTAAGCCCTGCTTCCACGAACCGGCTGATTTCTATAGACAAAGGAACATAAGGCGACAAACGCCACAGTGTCAGACACCAGAAGGCCAGCGCCCGGCTACAAAGTGAAGCCGGCGCACTGGCTCTGCGGCGAGGATTTTTACTTCCTGAATAACTTCAAAATGCGAGACAAGACTCCTTGCTTTTGAACCGGCGTTGTCTCAGCATCTGTTTGTATTTGGGTTACTGGCGCAAGAGGTGCCTCAGCAGATACTGACGCGGTTTGCGGTTCTACTGGGGCGACCTGCGTTAGCTCCTGTTCCGGCTTTTTGTGCCGCTGTTTACCCTGTTCAGCTTGTCCACCAGCCTCGCCATACTTCTGCCGATAATAGGCCATGCGCTCATCAAACGACAGCTTGCTCAGGTCATACTCGTCCGCTTTGGCGCGTCTAGTTTCGTCTCGACCTTGCGCAGCGCTGCGTTTTGCAGCGTTACGCTGCTCAGAGCCGCGAATGCGACGCTTTGACGCGGCAGGCGCTGAACGTTCTGGCGCGTTGTTTTTGGGAGCGCTTTGCGCTGAACGTTCTGGCTTGCGCCGCTGCCCGCTTTCGTTCCTACGTTTTTCCACGCTCCGTCCACGACTACCGCGTTCTTCCCCGTGAAGCCGCCGTTCCTCGTAAAAATCAGTATGAACCCGTACGCCCTCGCTTTTGTCTTCCCCGTAGCGCTCCGGGCCGACGGTCTCCGACGGAATTTTCTTGCCGATGTACCTTTCTATTGCAGGAAGTTCATACACGTCCTGCTCACTCACCAGGGTAATGGCCTTGCCGGTTTTACCAGCGCGGGCTGTGCGTCCGATACGATGAACGTAGTTTTCAGCCTCTGTCGGCAGATCGTAGTTCACCACCAGACTCAGCCCCTCAATGTCCAACCCACGCGCCGCTACATCGGTCGCCACCAGGTAACGCACTACACCGGCCTTCAGGTCCTCAATGATTCTGAGACGCTTTGATTGAGGCAGATCGCCAATGATGAACTCGCAGTCAAAGCCATTCAGTCGCAGACGCTTTGCCAGAAGCTCCACATAACGTTTTGTGTTACAAAAAATCACGGCGCTTTCCGGCTGTTCCCTTCGCATGATACCTAGAAGCAGTTTGATCTTATCTTCGGAAGGCACATGGTAAAGGAACTGTTCAGCTTCCTCAACCGTAACTGATTCAGGCTCAATAGCGATTTCAAAGGGCGACTTGGTGTATTCCCATGCAAGATTCTTGACCCAGGCATTGAGTGTAGCGCTGAAGAGCATTGTCTGACGCTGATCAACCGGCGACACTACTTTGATGAGCTTACGCAGGTCAGGGTAAAACCCCATGTCGAACATGCGATCCGCCTCATCCAGCACGAGAAACGCGATATTCATGAGGTTCATCTGGCCGCTTTTACTGAGGTCAAGCACCCGTCCGGGCGTTCCCACGAGAACCTGCGCGTTATCCCTGAGCAACCGCTGCTGCAGCCCGTAACCGACCCCGCCGTAAAAACTACCGATTTTGAACGGCAGATATTTGCCGATAACCTTGGCCTCTTCCTCAATCTGCACGGCCAGCTCGCGGGTGGGAGCCATGATGAGCGCCTTCTTCCCATGGAGAGACGATTCATTCAGGAGTCGTTGAAAGATTACGATGAGGTACGCGGCGGTTTTTCCGGTTCCAGTTTGAGACTGAACGTAAAGGTCCTGCCCTCCAAAAGCATGTACCAGTACTTGCTCCTGAACTGGTGTACAGGTAACGTAATCCGACTCGGTAATACCCCGTTGGAGGTCGGGGTGTAAATTAAGTTCTGTGAATTCCATATTTATAGAAGGAAGTATACAAGATTTGTTTACGAATAGTTAAGGAGGACAGAGACACGGATTTCCTGTTATGATGAGGCATGATACAAATTGAAACTGAGGCGGGTCGGCTTATCCCGCTGGAAAAACTGTACAACACACGCGACCTGGGCGGCTATGAGACGCGAGATAAACGGCGCGTGCGTTTTGGGCGGCTCTATCGCGCTGGCGAACTGTATGTTGCAACCGCGAATGACAAGGCCGCGCTTGAGGCGCGGGGCATCAGAACTATTGTGGACTTTCGGGGCTTGTCGGAAACCAGCCGATATCCTGATATAAGACCAAGTAGCCTTCAGCAGCAGGTCGCTTTACCTATTGACGCGGGCAATCTGCTAGACTTATCCCGTGTTGGGCGGGATATGCCCGGCGAGCTGTTTATGATGAACCTTTACGCCATCATCGTGGAAGCGGCGCGTCCGCAATACCGTGAGTTGTTTCGTCTGATTAGCGATACTGCAAATACGCCGCTCCTGTTTCATTGCTCGGCAGGCAAGGATCGTACTGGTATTGCTGCCGCGCTCATCTATCACGCGCTGGGCGTGGAGCGGGAAACCATATATGCAGACTATATGCTTTCCGCAAGCTACCTCAAGGAGCATACCAAGAGCTGGATTAAGGATGAACCGCACCTTGAACCAGTTATGAGCATACGGCGCGAGTATCTTGAGACAGCGTTCAAGGTTATCGATGAAAAGTTCGGCGGCGCAGATCGCTATGTGGAGAAAGAACTGGGCGCGGACCTGGCGCATTTACGCGAGCTGTACACGGAATAGGATTATCAGTAATGTAGAGGCATGAAAGATGCCACAATTATGGGGATCAATGAACGACCCCCGCTTTCCCGCTGGATACCACTGAGTTTCCAGCACGTATTCGCTATGTTCGGCGCGACCATTCTCGTGCCGCTTCTTACGGGTTTACAGCCATCGACTGCGCTGTTCACAGCCGGAACAGGAACCCTGCTGTATATAGCGATTACCGGAGCGAAAGTACCAGCCTTTTTAGGCTCGTCTTTCGCGTTTATCCCAGCCCTGATTGGGATACGTGAAGTATATGGAATGCCCAGCGCGCTCGGTGGCGCCGTCGCTGCTGGGCTTTTTTATTGCCTAGTGGCCATAATCATAAAGCTCTCTGGTACAAAATGGATCGACCGCGCTCTGCCGCCTGTGGTGATTGGCTCGGTAATCATTGTTATCGGCCTTAACCTTGCCCCAACCGCCATGTCGTCTGCCATGAATGATGCTGCGGGGAACTATTCTCTCGTAAGCCTCTCCATTGCAGCCTTTACCCTGATACTTGCCGTGATTGCCACAATCTTCTTCAAGGGTTTTTTCAATACAGTCTCGATACTCTTCGGCCTTGTGGGAGGCTATCTTTTCACGCTTATCATGGGCGTCTTCTTTCCCGCGTATCAGCTTATTAGTTTTGACACAGTGCGGGAGAGCGCATGGTTTGGGTTCCCGCGTTTTGTGGTTCCAGAGTTCCGGTTTGTGCCTGTCGTAACGTTTATCATCGTGTCTCTTGCCACAGTTTGCGAGCATTTGGGCGATACCCTTGTTACCTCACGGGTGGTGGGGCAGGATTTTTATAGAAACCCGGGCTTGCACCGAACCCTCACTGGCGACGGGCTTGCGACTGCGTGGGCTGCATTCTGGGGCGGGCCGCCAAACACTACTTACGGTGAAAACATCGGCGTCATGGCAATCACCAAAGTGTACAGCGTCTGGGTTATAGGCGGCGCGGCGTTCATCGCCCTGATTCTTTCCTTTGTACAGAAATTCGGCGCAGTGATTCAGACTATCCCCAATCCAGTTATGGGCGGTATCTCCATGCTCTTGTACGGCCTCATTGCCTCAAGCGGTCTGCGAACCATTGTTGAAAGCGGGGTTGATTATAAAAACAAGCGGAACCTGACTATTTCCTCTGTGATTCTAGTGATTGGCATTGGCGGCGGTATGCTAAAGTTCTCGGTGGGTTCCAACATGATATTCCAGCTTGGCGGCGTAGCGCTGGCAACAGTGGTGGGCATCGCGCTTAATCTGATTCTGTCCAAGACTATTGATGAGCCGAGGAAAGGCAAACACGCTCAATCTCACTTACGCTCCATACCCGGCTCTGTTCAATGATTTCAGCGCCATGAAGCTGCGGATTACGGCGCTTGAACGCGGCGGCAAGGGGCAATAGCGTGGCAAAGACAAGCTGCGATTCAGCGTCAAGGCGCTTGATATACGCGCCGCTGTTTAAGCGCGGGAGCGCGTTAATACGCTCGCAATAGTCGGCTAGAAACGCAGCCGCGCTTAAGCCCACAGGCGCTGCGTGATTTGACTCAAAGAGCGGGGCTGGCTTGGGACGCTGCGCGGTCTGCCGGATTTCGATGGGCGCGCCGAGGCCGTCCGCCGGTTCAACAGTGGCGTGAAGCGTTCCAGCCTTTGCCTCAAGACGGGTACGATACATGGCAAGAAGCGGCGTTTCATAGTACCAGCTATTTTTCTGGTAAACCCTTTTGAGAGCTGCGCTGCGATACAGGAAGGCTGAAGCAAGCGATTCATAGGGAGCAAGGCGAGTTTGACGGCGCTCAAAGCTGGGGTTGACATAGGTTCCCTGCGCATACGCGCGTCCAAGGGGATAGGCAAAGTCTGCGCCGTAGAGCGTTATCACCTCAGCCCCAAGGCTGTCGGCGAGAGACATAGCAGCGTAGGTAACATTACCACCTGACGTGTCCACTGCGGGCAGAGGATGCCACTTGTGTGAAACATAGCGGGTCAGGGGATGGCTGCTGGAGAAGAAGCGCGGGCGCGGCGAGCGAGACGCGACAAGCGGCGGACTTGCCAAATCAAGGTAGAGAGGACAGGGCAATCCCAACATAAAATGCAAATAACTGATGTGCTGGCAATCAATGGAGACAACCGCATCTGGCGTAAGGCTGGCTTGAAGCAGGGCTGGAAGGCTTGTATCAGTGGCCATGAGAAACGTATTGTTTCGCGTTTCAAGAAGACGGGGAAGCTGTATATCAAGCGAAGGACCGGCTGCTGCTATTGAAACGTGTTTGACAACCGGAAAAGGCGCGTCCTGAGCGTCAATGTCTATATTGAGGATGTTACGGACAATGTTTGAAAACCAGCGCATTCCAAAAAACGCCTGCGCGGAATAGTCGTTACTTACGAGCTTAATGGCGCGTTGAATGGCGTCAAGCGCTGCGTTAAAACGCGCTGTATCAAACTCGGTTCTGCTTCGCAGGGGCAGAACCCGTACTCCGCCAGCCAGCGCCGGGTTGTACTCGTCAAGAATCGTCTGCGCGATTAGCGGCGCCGGGGCGTCTACCAGCAGAAGCGCGCGCGGGTCGCCCAGTATCTCGGTATAGTCTCTAGCGCTGAAAAGTTCCACGATACTGCTTATACCATAATCAATGACAAGAACCCGCTCGATATTAGGCCGCATCAGGGCGGACTCAATGGCAAAACCGCCTCCCAGTCCCAAAAACACGAGGAAGCCCTCGTCCTTGCATACGCTTAACAGGCGCTCGGCTTCCCGTTTCGGGTCAACCAGCGAGTGTAAGGCTCTGGGAGGAGCGCTTCCAGTCTTGCTGCGCCATGCAGGAATGAGCTGACCTGAACGGGACGATAAAAAGGTATAACAAGGCGCGCTGGTTTTTGCCGCGATAAGGCGGTCGCGGAGTTCCGGGTTTGTCCGCGACAGGGCAATGAGGTTTTGTTCAAGCATGGGTAATATCCACCTTGGTCAGGGTTCGTACTGCGTCCGTAAGTTCACTTGATGAAACCTCCCCGGGCGCGTTACCCAGCCTATCGGGAAACAGAAGCGGAACCAGTTCCCGTTTAATAGCTGGTCCGATGGCAGCGTCAGAAGAAAGCGTTTTTAGCAGGAGCGAGACTCCAGCCTTAACCGGATCAGGACGCGAGAAGCGCGCTATCTCCCAAACATTGTGAACAGCGTTTTGCGGAACAGAGGCTTTGCGCGTCCTGTCCTGTGTGGTCCATGACGGCGTGTTACTGAATACCGGGCTGTTTTTCCCAAGCGAATAAAGCCGGCTTGAGTAGGAATCAATATGCGTCTTGAACCAGGCAGCGTAGACCTCGTGGCTTTTGCCTTCGACAGTGGCTCTGGAGCGGGTGAAGTATTGGGTATACAGCGGTAAGAAGCGGCTGGCTCTTTCCTCAAGCAAGCGCTCAAAACTGTAGGGACGGGCGTGGATGCGTATGTCATTCACCGCAAGGTCAGTGCCGCTAATCACTACATCGCTACTCGTGAGACAGAACGCCAAGTCAAGCGCCGATGCAGTTACGGTTCCCCGCTGGGGTAAGCTGACAAATGACAAGCCCAAGCCGCGCAGAATCAGGCTTTGCCATTGACTCTTGTCGCTCATAAGCAAGAGAGGGACATCAGCGCACTGAGAAGGCAGCGCGGCGCTCATGCTTACAGCCAAAATGAAGGAAGCCCCCGCGCGCGCGCGTATACCCCGCAAACAGTTATACAGGTGGCACTGCGCCCATGAGCCGCCGTCTGTGCTGATAACAAAGTCAGGACTAAGTCCAAGCGCCAGCAGGCTTGGCGTTGATGATGAGGTTGCGAGAATCAGTGCGGGGCTTTGCGCCTTTTGTTCCCGTATCAGAGGCAGGGCGCTTTCAAGGCTGGGTCCCGCGCCGGTAACAATGATAGGCGCGTGAAACCTGAAGCGTGGGTAAGCATAGCGGGTCAAGAGGCGCAGGTTCCTGAAAAAGTTGCTGAACCAGCGCTTTCCAAACTGGCGAAGGGTTCGTTCGCCAGCGTCAAGCCGCCGGATGAATTCCACTGTTTCCTCAAGAAGACCGCGATAGCGCTCGCCATACGCTGCCAGCGCGGGTCGCCATTCAATAACCTGAATAGCCGTAGACCTGACCGTTACTTCATTTTCAAGAAAGCGCTGAAGCGGCTCGTCATCTTCAGGACTCCATGCTGGTATGGACGCGGCTTCTGGAACAAGCGCGTCATCAGGTTCAGCCGCATGGAGCATGATGAGCCGCGCATCCGGCCGCTTTTGCCGCAGGAACGGGATAAGGTAGCCCAGTCCCGGCTCTATGAGGATGAAACAAGCCGCTTCATCCCTAAGCGTAAGGGAATTGACATAACGTTCCGCCTCAGCAACAGGGTTGTAACGGGAATGAAGCGC
>JAIRMT010000059.1 GCA_031258505.1 Treponema sp. | reverse complement strand
AGTAATGACGCGCTGCGCCCCTTTCTCGGCGCCAGAGAGACGAGACCTGACTTTTTGTAATTGCATACCTATATCAGCCTCTGTCCCCGCGCTTGAAAGCCCATACGTCTCTGTCCCCGCGCTTAAGCCCAAAGTCTCTGTCCCCATGGTTGGAAGCCCATAGGTCTCTGTCCCCGCGCTTAAGCCCAAAGTCTCTGTCCCCGTGGTTGGATGACCATAGGTCTCTGTCCCCGCGCTTGAAAGCCCATAGGTCTCTGTCCCCATGGTTGGAAGCCCATAGGTCTCTGTCCCCGCGCTTGGAAGCCCATAGGTCTCTGTCCCCGCGCTTAAAAGTCCATACGTCTCTGTCCCCGTGGTTGAAAGCCCATAGGTCTCTGTCCCCGCGCTTAAGCCCAAAGTCTCTGTCCCCATGGTTGGAAGCCCATACGTCTCTGTCCCCGCGCTTAAGCCCAAAGTCTCTGTCCCCGTGGTTGGAAGCCCATACGTCTCTGTCCCCGCGCTTGGAAGCCCATAGGTCTCTGTCCCCGCGCTTAAGCCCAAAGTCTCTGTCCCCATGGTTGGATGACCATACGTCTCTGTCTCCCTGTTTGGATAACCATACTGTTTGTTGTCTTCCGGTCTGTCATCTTCTGACAAGAGTGGAGGCATACGCGGAATCAGGCGGTCGGTATGAAACACAACCCGCGTGGAACGTTCACCGGGCGATGAACTGATATAACGCCCGAAGCTTCTTAACTCGAAGAAGTCGTTTTTATGGGGCGTTCTCGTTCTGTTTCCCAGCAGGCGCTCATCAAAAACAGCGGGTGTGTCGCCCCATCGGTAGATTGGGGAGAAGTCAACGTTATACATGGCGAAACCAGTGATACGTTCCTTTAACAAGGGGTTTGCCTCAATCGCCACACCGAAATCATCATACCCGCGCAGGCTGGCGAAGAGTATGTTTATGATCTGCTCGTTGTCCTTATCGCGGATGATTCTAGCTCGGTCTCGCAGGCTCCAGATGATAAAGGCAGCGAGGGCTGTTACCAGCAACCAGCCAAGTATAGCGACAATCAGAGACGCGGTTCGTATTGGTATCTTTCCATGCATATTTTTAATATAGGCTCGAATGTTGAGAAGCGAAACCAGCGATATTGCAGTCTGAAAGCGCATCTTTACCTGCCTTAGCGAACCGAAGCGCTCTTGCTTGCCAGCGCCATGTCGATTATCACGCTCTCTTCCTCAAACGCGCCGAGACTCCTTATGGCTGAAAGGCTCTTCAGGAAGTTAAACTGCGCGTTGTTCAGCGCGTTGTAACTGGTGGTAAGAGTGAGGCTGGCGTTGGTAAGGTCAGCAGTGGAACTTTGCGACAGCTTGTAGCGTTCCATAGTGTAATCATAGTTCTGCTGGCTCAGTTCGTAAGATCGGCGACTGGACAGTACAGCGCTTGCCTGCTGAACTGCGGTATACAGCGCGCTCATCAGGCTGATAGCAGTGCTTTCCCGCGAAGCCTCATAGCTCAGGTTTGCCGATGACAGGTTGTTTTTCTGCTGGGCAACACTGTTCGCCGTTACCCACACGTCAAGCGGAATCGAGACATTCAGGGAGACGCTGCCGCTGGTACTCGTCGTGAAGCTCTCGCTGGAAGGCACCCAGTTCAGACCGGCAGAGGCAGATGCGGTGGCGGTAACGGTCGGCAGATACTTACTCTGCGCTGACTCAAGGTTCTTTCCCGCTTGCTGATACGAGAGCGCCGACCTGCTCAACGCCGGGTTACTGCTCTCCACGCTTTTCCAGATGGCAGTGTAGAGCGTATCAATATCCGCATCGCTCAGGCTGGCAAGGGTTTGCAGAACGTTCTCGTAGGCGTCAAAGTTCACGGGTTCCAGTTCCTGAACGCCGGCGCGCCCGATGATGTTCTGAAACTGGGTTTGTTTGAGACTGAGGTCGCGCCGCGCCTGATTGCGGCTATTCTGCTGAGTTTCTTTTTCAAGCAGCGCCTTGAGGTAGTCTCCGGCGCTGATAATGCCGGTTTCGAGACGCACCTCAGCAATGGCAAGGCTCAAATCCGCATTTTTAAGGCTTAACTCAGCAGCCGCCAGCGCTGCCTGCGCCTGCAACACTGCATAGTAGGCGTTATCCGCGTCGTTCAGCGCGGAGAAGTAGGCTTCTAGCGCCTGAATCCGCGTTGTCTCATTGCTGATGGCGCGAATCTCGTCGGCGATACGGGCGCTTCCGCCGTCGTACAGCGTGATGCGCTCCTGCGCTGTGAGTGTCCCGCTTACCTTAAGCCCGTCATACAGCACGTTATTGCTTGATGAAGCGCCCGCGCCATCATTGCTATTCATATTCCACAGGTTTGTCGAAGCGCTTGCACTCGCGGATAGCGTGGGCAGGTATTTGCTGAAGAAGTCGGCCTGTTCAGCAAGCCGGCTGTTGCTTATCGTCAGGTTATACCTGGCGAGCTCTTTTGAGTTAGCCAGCGCCAGTTCCCTGGCCTGTTCCAGCGTGAGTGTCTCTGCCCCAACGCTGAAAATGCTTATTATTGCCAATACAAATGCCCATGCTGTTTTCATACCTTTATTTCCTTACTATTATTCGTATCTCAGCGCGTCTATCGGGTAGAGTCCGGCTGCTTTCCGCGCGGGATAGTAGCCAAAGACGATGCCGACCACTGCTGCAAACGCCGCAGCAACCGTTACAATGAGCGGGTTAATCGAAGTGGCGATGTTCATCGCTGTCATAACACGGCAGACGAGAAACGCCATGCCGATACCGATAAGCCCACCCATCAGGCTCAGGATGATCGACTCAGACAGAAACTGGAACAAAATATCGCGCTTCCGCGCCCCCACTGACATACGGATACCGATTTCACGAGTGCGCTCGGTTACTGAAACCAACATGATGTTCATAATGCCGATACCGCCAACAAGCAGAGACACGCCGGCAATCGCCGCAAGCAGTATGGTCAGGCTTTGCGAGGTCGAGGTTGCCATCTCAAGCATATCCGCGCTGTTCATAATCGAGAAATCGTCGGTTCCATTGGCGCTGATGCTATGGGCTTCACGCATGATCGCCGTGATTTCAGCGGCAGCGGCGCTCATATACGCCTTGTCAACCACGCTGATAGCGATCATCTGCAGATTCTTGCTGTTGGTAAGGCGCGTCAGCATGGTTTCCAACGGGACCATGATGACGTCGTCCTGATCAGCGCCGTTGCCGCCTGAGCCTTTGGACTTCAGCACGCCAAGCACGGTAAAAATGTGGCTGTCAATGCGGAACTGCTGTCCAATAATGTCATGGCTCGCGCCAAACAGGGTCTCGGCAGTGGTGGGACCAAGCACTGCGAGGCGGTTTCGCTCCGTACCGTCCGCGTCAGTGAAGAATGTACCGGAATCAAGCGCATAATTCTGTATGGCCGGAAGGTCTTCCCCAACGCCCATCACGGTTACCGACGCCGAGCCTGCAGTGCCAGAGACCGTGAATGAGCGCTGACTCATGCCGGAAACAGCCGCTGCATAACTCGACTCGGTCTTAATCTTGTTAGCATCGCTTTGGGTAATCTGACGAGTTGAGCGCGTTATCTGTTGTCCAGGCCGCATCATTGTCCGCGCACCCGACACCATTAAGAGATTCGTCCCCATTGACGCAATCTGGGCCTCAATCTGCTTCTGCGACCCTTCGCCCAGAGAAACCATGATGATGACCGACCCAACGCCAATGATAATGCCCAGGGATGTCAGCAGACTTCGCATTCGGTTTCTCAATATGCTCTTAAAGCAAATCTGGATAAGCAATAACGGATTCATGACGCCTCCTCAATTACCTTGAGCGTAACGGTGTGTGAATTACATTCCGCGCTCTGTTCAACAAATTCCACCTGATTGGTCCACGCTGGCGCGGCTTCGCTGCTTGTAGTCGCGCTTGTCGTGGACGCTATGTTAGCCACAGCGAAAGTCGATAGCTCCTCGTGTTCGCATTTCCATTTGGCCAGGTCGTCGGCAGCGTTGCGGCGCTCAGTAACTTTGGTGTCAGACACTATTTCGCCGTCGCGCAGGGTGATGATGCGCTTCATGTAGACTGCCAGTTCCGGCTCGTGCGTTACCATGACAATGGTCTTGCCGCGATTGTTGAGCTGCTGAAACAGCGCCATGATTTCAAGCGTCATTTCAGTATCGAGGTTGCCAGTCGGTTCGTCGGCAAGAATGAACGCCGGGTCATTAACCATGGCGCGGGCAATAGCGACCCGCTGCTGCTGGCCGCCGGAAAGCTGGGACGGCATGTGATGAAGCCTATCGCCCAGGCCAACCTCGTTAAGGGCTGCCTCAGCGCGAACACGGGCGTCCTTGATCCGCGTTTTGCTATACAGGAGCGGCAGTTCCACATTCTCAATGGCGCTCGTGCGGGACAAGAGGTTAAACGCCTGAAACACAAAACCGATCTTCTGGTTTCTGATGAAGGCAAACGTATCCGCGTCTGATGTTGATGTCTCGATGCCGTCAAGCGCGTAGCTTCCTTCGCTCGGCTTGTCCAGACACCCCAGTATGTTCATCAGGGTTGACTTGCCAGAGCCGGACGGCCCCATGACCGCTACAAATTCTCCCTGTTCAGCCGAAAAGTCCACGCCTTTCAATGCTTTCACCGTGATTCCATCAAGTTCGTACAGGCGCTTTAAGCCCTTTATCTCAATGACCGCCATGTTTTGCTCCTTAAACCTTTTCCTTGAGGATGATGCTGAGGTTTTCGAGGCTGGCGTCGTCGCCATTTACCGCGTGAGCCTCGGTGTATGAACCATCGCTGATACCTACGCTGACCATAATCACGTCGAGCTTACCGCTGCTATTGACGTACCACAGCGGCTTGAGCGTTACTGTTGCTTTTGCCTCGCTTGCCCCTCCTGTAGCGCCAGCGCGCGCGCCATTCGGTCCGGCAGGACCGCCTCCGGGCATTCCACCGCCGGGCATACCGCCGCCACCGGGCATTCCGCCGCCTCCGGGCATTCCACCGCCTCCCATCAGGCTTGATATGCCGCTTGCTTGGCCTGTTCCAGTGCTTGAAGCGGCCTGCTGCTGCATTTTCCGCGCTGTAGTGGCTGCTTGTTGCTCTTCAGCGCTCATGTTGGCAATCGTGGCGTTAAACACCTTGTCGTCAATTTCAGTAGCGCTGAGGCTGGTCGGCTGATAGCGCAGAGCCGCGTTTGGCACGCGCACGATGTTCCGGCTCTCCTGCACGATGAAGTCCACAGAGCAAGTCATGCCGGGTAAGAGCGAACCGTCCTGATTGTCAACGCTGATAATGACAGTGTACGAGACCGTGCCGCCAGACGTGGTGGGCATGAGCCGCCTGCTCTGCACTATGCCGGAAAAGTTCCGTCCGGGCAGCGCGTCAACCGTAAAACGCACAGACTGCCCCTCGTAGATGGAGCCAATGTCAAGCTCGCCGACGCCAACCTGAATACGCATCTCTTGCAGGTTCTCCGCCAAGGTAAAAATGCTCGTAGTGCTGCTGGAGTTGGAGTTCACGGTGTCGCCCACGCTGATATCTTTTTTCAGCACAACGCCGTTAA
Source organism: Treponema sp. (assembly GCA_031258505.1). Classification (GTDB taxonomy): domain Bacteria; phylum Spirochaetota; class Spirochaetia; order Treponematales; family Breznakiellaceae; genus JAIRMT01. The sequence goes on along the minus strand of JAIRMT010000059.1, from coordinate 1,854 downwards.
TGGGAGCGGTGATATAGGCGTATTGGTTAATCTCGGTCTCAATCACCGCGAGGTCGGCCTGGGCTGATGAGAGGTTTGCGGCCTGGGCGTTAAGCTGGGTTCTGCTGCTCCGCAGGTCATACTCGGAGATGAGGTTCTTAGCCGCCAGCTTTTCCTGTGTCTGGTACGTTATCAACTGAAGCTCGTAGTTAGCCTGCGCTGTCTGGACTGACGCTGACTTCTGCTGCTGCTGTAACTTGAGCGTATCGGTATTAAGCCTCGCCAGTATGTCGCCCTTCTTCACCTCATCGTTATAGTCAACAAAGACCTCCTCGACCCTACCGCTCATCTGCGGCAGCACGCTAACCGTAGCGACCGGCTCCAGGGAACCGCTTGAGGATACGATCTTCTCAATGGTTCCACGCCGAAGCGTGGTGAACTCATAGTTCGTAGAGGCTTTTGTGCCAGACGTCCCAACAAGCGCGTTCCCAACGACGCAGCCGCCTATGCCCAAAATTGCCAAACCTGCCAATCCCATAACAAGAGTTTTAATGTTGATTTTCTTTTTCATCAGTATTTCTCCACTGATTACTAAGCAAATCCTGTGCCAAGTTTAGCGAGAGTGCCGTGATTCACGCACGGTATGCTAACAGAAGGTGCCATACAAAGGTGCCACACACCAAAGGTGCCATACACATAAAAAATGTCAGACACATTAAAGCAATATCCATCCTCAGAGCCCTCTTATAGGTATGAGAAAGCGAAGACTACGCCGAGAAGGAGCAATTTATTACATCTTCTCCGAAATTAACCGCTGGGCTATGGACCTAGCGCCGGCTGATATCAAGGCTCTGTTGTTGCTCTTCATCAAGAAAGCGCAACAGAAGTATCCTTTTGAACTCTTGAACTTCTGTATCATGGATAACCAGATCCATCTCGTCATCAAACCGGGCAAGGAACAGTCCATCTCCACGATCATGCAGTGGATCAAGGGGAACTTTGCGAGACACTGGAACAAACTGCATAATACTTCAGGGCATTTGTGGGGAAAACGGTTTGCCTCGAAGATTATCGAGGATGTGGAGGAGTTTTTCAGAACATTTAAGTATATTGATGAGCGTCCTGTGGAGGCGAATCTAGTGGCAAAGGCGGAAGATTGGGCGTTTGGCGGCTTATACCACGACCTGCGGGGCTGCTTGGATGTAGTAGCCATACCTCGGAGCGCTATGTCGGAGTTATTCTTCGGCATAGCTGGTTAGTAAGAAAGGACAGACACCCAGAAACTGACGCGCGATTGAAGCTCCATGAACGGAGCGTAGACAAAAGCGCTTACTCCGTGGGTCAAGTTTAGGCTTACAGAAGAAAAGGGCTTAATAAAGCGCCGCCGCCACGATTCTACCGGCGTATGGGTACTAAGAAGTGGGTAAAAACTGCACGATGTATAGACTTTACGCAGTAATGCAACTGCTCCTTATTTACACAGTTCTGGGCTGTTGGGTACACCCGGACGGCGGTTCGCATACACGCTTGATAGCACAGACTGCACCAGGTCCCTTGACAATCATTACACGCGGCGTCGGAGTTCGGAACGAGGAAGTCGGAGTTCAGAGCTAGGAAGATAGACCACAATTTTTCCCTCTGGTATCATTCAGGGTGAGCCTCATACACGGGCGGGAACGAGGCGCGATCACGGACGGGACATGGGCAAGGGGAAAAAGCTGTCATGACAAACTACACAGCCGCCACGCAGCAAGAGTCGCCGCGCTGGTCGAATCTTCCACATACCACACATATTCGTCCCCGAAAAAGGCAGTTTCATTCACGAGGGAAAATGAAGTATTCATGAGGGAAAATGGAACGTTCACGAGGGAAAAT
>JAIRMT010000085.1 GCA_031258505.1 Treponema sp. | reverse complement strand
TGGGCGAAGATGTCCAGCGGCCTGTTGCCATTGTGGACAAAGCTGTATATATTTCTCATAACTTATTTTAAGGAGAATGTTGTGCTGGAAACACGGATACAGAAAGCGCTTGAAGAGGTTCGTCCTTCCCTTCAGGCTGATGGAGGGGACGTGGAGTTCGTCTCGGTTGCTGAAGACGGGACGGTTTCGCTCAGACTTACCGGCCATTGTGGTGATTGCCCTATGTCTCAAATGACGTTGAAGATGGGAATTGAAAGCTTCTTGAAGAAAGAAATCCCCGAAGTCAGCGCCGTTGTCGGCGTGTAAACAAAAACCGCAACCGGGAGGAGGAGAACCGGTTACGGTATAACGGGAAATCATTTTTAGAGGGGAGCGTTGTAGCTGACGCTTCCCTTTTATATTGAAACAGTGCTTGAGACCTTTGGTTACACTGTTTAACAGAAATTGCCAAAGGAGTTCCATAACGTTATACCGGCTGACAATCTGCTTATAGACTTGAAAATAATTGAAAACATTACTATATTTTGACAATTAACGCAGCTATTAACTTTTAGTTGAAAAAAGCGTATCACAAAGGAGAAACAAATGGGCATCGATATTACCAAGATGCGAAATATTGGAATCAGCGCGCACATTGATTCAGGTAAAACAACACTTTCTGAACGTATTTTGTTCTATAGTAATAAGATACACGCCATCCACGAAGTTCGAGGAAAGGATGGGGTTGGCGCGACCATGGACCACATGGAGCTTGAACGGGAACGAGGCATTACGATTCAGTCAGCGGCAACGCAGGTTAGCTGGAGGGATCACACGATCAATCTCATCGACACACCCGGACACGTTGACTTTACCATTGAGGTGGAGCGCTCGCTGCGGGTGCTGGACGGAGCAATCCTCGTGCTATGCGCGGTTGGCGGGGTACAGTCCCAGTCCATCACAGTAGACCGGCAGCTCAAGCGCTACCATGTTCCGCGTATTGCGTTTGTCAACAAGTGCGACCGCACTGGCGCAAACCCTTTCAAGGTGAAGATACAGCTCCGTGAAAAGCTGGGGTTGAACGCGGTTATGATACAGATTCCCATTGGACTGGAGGATAAGCTCGAAGGCTTTGTTGACCTCATCACCATGAAGGCCGTGTACTTTGACGGGGATCAGGGAACCGAGATTCGTTATGCGGAGATACCAGCGCATCTCAAGGCTGACGCGGATAAGTACCGGGAGGAGCTGCTGGACGCGGTGTCCCTGTTCAGTGATGAACTGATGGAACTGATGATGAACGGCGACGAAATTCCCGAAGACCTCATCAGGGCGGTGATTCGTAAAGCTACGCTGGCTGAACAGTTTGTACCGATGATGATTGGCTCGGCCTACAAGAACAAGGGCATACAGCCTCTGCTGGACGCGGTGAACTACTATCTACCCAATCCAACTGAGGTGAAGAACTATGCGCTCAACCTCGACAAGGGTGAGGAGCAGGTTGAGCTTTCCGCTGACGAGAAAAGTCCCACTGTTGCGCTCGGCTTCAAGCTGGAAGACGGTCAGTACGGCCAGCTTACCTATGTCCGCATCTATCAGGGTTCGCTCAGGAAGGGCGAAGAGCTGATGAACACCCGCGCTCGCAAGCGTTTTAAGGTTGGCCGACTGGTGCGTATGCACTCAGATACTATGGAAGATATTAACGAAGGTTCACCGGGGGACATTGTGGCGCTCTTTGGCATTGAGTGCGCTTCTGGCGATACCTTCTGCGGCGGAGGTCTTAACTACGCCATGTCTTCAATGTTTGTGCCTGCGCCGGTCATATCGCTTGCCATTACGCCCAAGGACAAAAAGTCGTCAGACCAAATGGCAAAGGCGCTCAACCGCTTCACCAGAGAAGACCCCACGTTCCAGACTTACATTGATCCAGAGTCTAACCAGACTATCATCAAGGGTATGGGTGAATTGCACCTTGAGGTCTACATTGAGCGGATGCGGCGGGAGTACAAGTGCGAGGTGGAAACCGATCCGCCACAGGTTGCATACCGTGAAGCCATCACGAAGCGGGCTGAGTTTAACTACACCCACAAGAAGCAGACTGGCGGCTCTGGTCAGTATGGCCGCGTTGCCGGCTATATGGAGCCTTACGCGGACGGCGATTACGAGTTCGTGGACATGATTAAGGGTGGAGCGATTCCCACGGAGTATGTCCCAAGCTGTGATAAGGGCTTTAAGCAGGCCATACAGAAGGGCAGTCTCATTGGCTTCCCCATCGTTAACATCCGCTGTGTTATCAACGATGGCCAGTCTCACCCAGTAGATTCCTCAGACATCGCGTTCCAGCTTGCTGCTATCGGCGCGTTCCGCGAAGCCTATCACAAAGCCAAACCCTGTATCCTTGAACCTATCATGAAGGTTTCGGTGGAAGGTCCCACAGAATTTCAGGGCAATATTTATGCCTCCATCAATCAGCGTCGTGGTATAATCACTGCGTCAACTGAGGACGGAAGTTTTTCCCGTGTGGAAGCTGAGGTGCCTTTGAGCGAGATGTTTGGTTACTCAACGGCTCTCCGCGGCATGACCCAGGGTAAGGCGGAGTTCTCTATGGAGTTTGAGCGCTACGGCAAGGTTCCGTCGAGTATTTTTGACGACCTGGTTAAGGCGTATGAGGAAAAACGAAAGAAGGAACAGGGACGCTAAGTCCCTCATCAAGATTCTTTAGGAGCAAAAGCATGATAACAGATGAAATTGTGCAACGAAGTCCAGTTCGCGTTTTTGAGAAGTCCATCCAGGGTGGACTCCAGTCCGGCGAAATCGGCATCATCGCCTCGCCGAGCGGCATTGGCAAAACATCCGTGCTGGTACAGCTTGCCCTGGACAAGCTCTTGCAGGGGAAAAAGGTCATTCACGTTTCCTTTACCCAGCATACGGACTATGTAATCTCATGGTACGAAAACATCTTTGAGGAACTCTTCAAAAAACGCAATGTCGTTGACATCAAAGACCTCAAAGGCGAGCTGGTGAAGAACCGTGTGCTGATGAACTTTAATCAGGAAGGTGTTACCAGCGAGCAGATCAACCGGAGCCTGCGGGCCATGATCATTGAGGGCGGATTCAAAGCCGAGTCAATCATTGTCGATGGCCTTGATTTCTCCCGCGCCGACCGCGCTCGTTTCGCTGAGACGCGCGCCTTTGCCGCTGAAATGGGCTTAAGCGTTTGGTACAGTTGCAACCTCCAGAGCAAAGAACCGCAGTATGACAAACAGCGGCTTCCCCTTATCATCAAGGATTATGTAGACCTGCTGGACGTGGTTATCACGCTGGAACCAAAGCAGGATCACATCGCGCTCATGGTATCCAAAGACCACGACGCCTATAACCCGCAGACCCCGCCTCTGCGCCTTGACCACCGCACCCTGCTGATACTGGAAGGCTGAGACTTCTCTAACAAAACAGAAGCGGCTTGCATGAGCCGCTTCTTAATACCTCGCCTTACGCACCGGAAAGAAAAAGATCATCGAATTACGCGAATGAACGCGAATCTTCTTGAGAGAACTGAAATATTCGCGTATATTAGCGTCCATTCGATGACCAATTCTTACCGCTTTTTCTTCCTGCGTAACATGAGTTAATACTTCTCAAAATCCCACAAACTTGCTACACTAATGATATGAACGATACCAATGCTATTGAAACGCTTTTTGGGAAGATTCAACATGCCCGCCATTGCGTGGCGCTCACTGGCGCTGGAGTGAGTACCCTGTCGGGCATACGGGACTTTCGGGGCAAAGACGGTTTGTATAAAGAAATGGACGCGGAAAAGATGTTCGACATCGACTACTTCGAGCAAGACCCGTCCTATTACTACAAGACTGCTGGTTCTTTTATATACAATGTTGATAAAAAAGAACCGTCCATCGTGCATACTGGTCTTGCGGCGCTGGAACAGCGCGGTCTGCTCAAGGCGATCATCACCCAGAACATTGACCTCTTGCACCAGAAGGGCGGCAGCAAGCGCGTCATTGAGATACACGGCTCGCCTAAGATACATTACTGTCTGCGTTGCGCTGGCGTGCGTATGAGCTTTGAGGAAGTCAGCGCCATTGTGAAAGCCGGCGACCTGCCGCGCTGTCCAAAGTGTGGGCGTGTGGTAAAGCCAGCCATCACCTTTTTTGGCGAAAGCCTGCCTGCGGATGCGCTCCGCGACGCGGAGCGTGAGGCGTCAAAGGCTGACCTTATGCTGGTGCTGGGAACAAGCCTCACCGTGTACCCTGCCGCTGGTGTCCCTCAGATCACCATCAGGCATGGCGGCGAAATCGTCATTATTAACAACATGGAAACCCCACTCGACCGCTATTCCCCTCTGCGTTTTGAGGACTTGGGTGAGGTGTTTACCGGCTTGAGCAAACTGCTGGATGCCGAGCAATGATCTTGCCTCCTCGCCTAAAGCCATAGGCTTTACGGCGCTCTCGGTAAACAACACTAACCACCAGTACGAGTGTTTGCGCCGCGTTATGGAAACGCGAGCCATATTAAAAACAAAAGGGGGAAGTCGCGGCAACTTCGTTGCCGACCCCTCGCTCCAGCCCCGAGTCGCCCGCAAGCGGGCTTAGGCGGGTCTTCCGCTTCCCCCTCTGCGGGGGCGCTGCTCCCGCAACGCCCCCGCAAACTCCCCAGCAGCCCGACGCCATGCCCTAACAGCCCGGCGTTCTACCCCTTCGCCGCGACGCTCTATCCCAACAGCCCGGCGCTCTATCCCAACAACCCAGCGCTCTACCCCTTCGCCGCGACGCTCTACCCCAACAGCCCGGCGTTCTACCCCAACAGTCCGGCGCTCTACCCCTTCGCCCCGACGCTCTACCCCAATAGTTCGGCGCTCTACCCCTTCGTCGCGGGGTTGTTCCCCGTCGTCATCCGGGAGTATCAAATCGCCGTCCGGGAGTATCAAATCGCTGCACGGGGAAGTCGCGGCTACTTCGTTACCGCCCCTCGCTTCAGCCCGAAGTTCTGCTCCAACAGCCCGACGTTCTGCCCCAATAGTCCGACGTTCTACCCCAACAGCCCGATAGTGCGCCCGCACAGCCCGACGTTCTCCCCCCACAGCCCGACAGCGCACCTCAACAGCCCGACAGCGCACCCCAACAGCCCAACGTTCTGCCCTAACAGCCCGACGCTATGCCCCAGCAGCCCAACGTTCTGCCCTAACAGCCTGACAGCGCACACCGGCAACCCGACGGCGCAACCCAACAGCCCGACGTCATGCCCCAACAGCCCGATGTTCTACCCCAACAGCCCGACAGCACACCCCAACAGCTCGACAGTCTTTGGGTCTCTGGCACCGGGAAAGGTCTCTGGCACTAAAGTACGGCAAACTTTGAATCACCTAACATCTCCACCGCATAGCTTCCCAAGTCAGCGTCTAACCTACCGTACACTAGCGTCTGACTTGCCCTTACCTTCAGTAGTCTGATAGGACTAAAACCACAGATAGAGTGATTAGAAAAACCACGGAGTTTGGCGGAGTTTTAGTTACCCATCCCGTTTTCTCCGTGTTACTCTGTGTCCTCCGTGGCGAATTTCTTTTTTGTGAAATAATTGCTTGACACGGTCGCTGTGTGGCTCTACTATAATCATTGTAATTCCGGCCAGTTAGGGAGACGGCTTGGTTGCGGGCATAAGCCCACGAACGCCTGTATACCATTGGCTAAGGGCAACTAATCGGTTGACAGCAATGTGAGTCGTGTGGGATCAGACAAAGCGGATAGACGCTTGACGGTTTGGACAGACGAGCTATTTTTTACAGGGAGGTCTGCCTAATGGCAGACGGCGTTGCATCCCTTGCCCTTTAGGTTTAAAGA
>JAIRMT010000069.1 GCA_031258505.1 Treponema sp. | reverse complement strand
ATGTGGGAAGCTGAAAGAGAATCGCCGCTTGGCGGTACGGTATGAGAAATCGGACATAACCTTTTTAGGCTTTATTCTTGTTGCGTTCATTAAAATCATCCTTTTCTAACAGTGTCTAGGCTGGTGTTATTCAGAGCGGTTCCCCAAACACCGGCATTCCAGCGGCATCCCAAGTGAAGAGTTTAGCGCGGACACAGCGGTTGTGCCAGCCCTCGCCATCGGTCATGCCGTGGTACACAATCCAGTCGGTGTCAGAGACGCTGGTGCTCACTTTAACAAAACTGCAATGCCCTACGCCGAAAACGCCGGTTCGCTCGGACGCCTTGAACACAGGCTCTGGATGCTTAGTCCAGTGAGCAGGGTTAAGAGGATCGCCAGTGAGTTCCAGCAGACCGAGACAGTAATAGCGCGTCCAACTCGCGCTTGCCGAGTAAACAATAAACACCTTGGAACCGTGAATCAGAGCTTCCGGCCCCTCAAGCAGGGCAAGGGTCTGTTTTTCCCACTCATACTCCGGCGCTGCGAGTAAGACCCGCTCGCTAAGGCTGCACGGATCGTTCATGCGGGCGATATACAGGTTCTGTCCTACATCAACATCGCCCTCCCAGCCTGACCAGACAAAGTAGTTTACGCTGTTGATGGACAGAACTGTGCCGTCAATCGCCCACTTATCAGCGGCGTCGCTCACCTTGCCCTTGAAGGTATAAGGTGCCGAAAGCGGATCGAGCGGATCAGCGCCGCCCTCCAGCGCATACATCCGATGCTGGGCGTTATCGCCGTTGTCGCAGGCAACGTAGATGTACCAGCGGCCAAAGATGTAGTGGAGTTCCGGTGCCCAAATGTCCTTCGAGTACATAGTATCGGGTGGCGGAGTCCATACGATCGTTGCCGGCCCCTTGCCAATAGCGACAAGCGACGCGGCCTTGCGAATGTGAACGCGCCCGTCGGAATAGCAGTAGTGGTAAAAGCCGCCCGCCTGTATCACCCAAGGATCGGCGCTCGGCTTTACCACAATCGGATTCGTCATAATCATCACCCCTTTAAAGAGCCTACATAGATGCCCTTAACAAAATATTTTTGTAAAAACGGATAGATGCACATAATAGGGAAGGTCGCAACAACAATGGTGCAGTATTTCACCAGTTCCCGATACGCTGTTGACACCTGCCCGCCTACCAGCGAGACGCCCGTGCCTGTTGACGCGGTTGCTGACAGGTCGTTCATCACCAGAATTTCTCGGAGCAGGAGCTGCAAGGGAAACATCGACCGTTCCTGCAAGAGTACCATCGCGTTAAACCATGAGTTCCAGCTTCCCACAAAGTAATAGAGAAAAATCACCGCCAGCACCGCCTTGGAGAGGCGCAGAATAATATGAACCAGGACAAATGCGTCGTTTGCCCCGTCAATTTGCGCCGCCTCTTCAAGGTCCTGAGGTATTGCCTGAAAACCAGTGCGCATGATGATCATGTTCCATGTGTTGAGGGCTGTGGGAAAAAGCATTGCCGCAAGGTTATTGTACATTCCAAGACTCTTGACGATAAGGAACCACGGGATAAGCCCGCCGCTAAAGAACATCGTTATAGTGATGAGTAGCATGATCGGTTTCTTCCATAACAATGCGCGGCGCGAAAGGGTATACGCTCCCAATATGGTCATAAGCATATTAATAGCTACACCCAAGGTTGTATAAACAATGGTGTTAAGATAACCGCGCAGGATGCTGGCATCGCCAAAAACAGCCTTGTAACCGTCAAGCGTGAACCCAAGCGGCCCTAGCAGAAACCCCCTGTGCGCTATGAGCCTGTCCGCAAGGCTGAAACTGGCGAATACCACATGGAGCAGGGGATACAAGCACGCCGCGCAGAGCATGGTAAGCACAAGATAGTTACAAGCATCAAATATGCGATCGCCTTTTGTTTTCTTCATTATTAACTCCTACCAAATGCTCGTTTCGGTATACTTCTTCGACATATAGTTAGCAAACACCAAAAAGAAGAAGTTGACGATGGTACTCATCAAACCTACGGCGGTTGAATAACTATAGCTCGCCTCCCTCAAACCCCGCCGATACACATACGAGGCGATTACGTCTGCGGTGTCGTAGGTCAGCGGGTTGTATAACAGGATGATTTTCTCGTATCCAGATGCCATCAGGCCGCCAATGGCGAAAATCAGCAGAATCACGATGGTCGGCATGATCGACGGCAACGTAATGTACCAGATACGCTGTACGCGGTTGGTCCCATCAAGGTATGCTGATTCGTAGAGTTCCGGGTTAATGCTTGCCATTGCCGCCAGATAGATGATACTGTTCCAGCCCATTGACTGCCAAACCCCGGAAAAGGTGTAAATCGGCCTGAAAAGCTCCGGGTAGGTCAGCAGCGACGTGTTCGCGCCGCCTATGAACGGGGCAAAGAGACCTGTAATCACGCCGTTGGGTTCGACAAAGATGCGCAGTATGCCGCAAACCACCACCAGCGAGATGAAGTAGGGCATATACGTTACGGTCTGCACTACTTTCTTGAAGACCGCGCTCCCCACCTCGTTCAGCAATACGGCCAGCAGTATTGGCGCGGTGAATCCAAAGACTAGCCCCCAGATGTTGAGCAAAAAGGTATTGCGGACAAGGCGGATGAAGTAGGGACCGCTTATGAAGTCAATGTAGTGTTTGAAACCTACCCATGAGCTTCCGAAGAAGCCTTTCAAGGGCTTAAAGTCCTGAAACGAGATCAGTATCCCCCACATGGGCAGGTAACAGAACACGATGTACCAGACCAGTACCGGAACGATCATCAGATAGGCGAACCAGTTCCGGCGGAGGTCTTTTTTACAACGCGCCCCAAAGGCAGCGTTCACATTAGCGCGCATTGTACCGGTCATAGGCGGCCTGATAGAGCGCGAGGAAGCGCGCTAGCCCCATCTGATTTGCCTGCGCGAGGAATTCGTCGTAGCCGCTCAACGGCAGACGCCCCATGATTATTTTGGAAAAATACTCGCCCCGCAGTGTTGATAGCTGAGTACCCAAGTTCGCCTCCTCGGATTGCTCCGCAGGCGTAAACGTGATTCCCGGACGCGCCACTGATACATCCATGTTCTCGGTCCAGTATTTCCGAATCTCGCCGGAATAGCTCCCTTTCTGTACAATGAGCGGGTTAGAGTAATGCTCATCGCGGATGTTCGGACCGACGTGTACACGGTCAGACCAGAGCCGGTCGGTAGTGGGAAAGCTGGCATCAGTGTATATCGGGCTGTTATCAGGATAGTAGGGATAGCCGTTGCTATCGACGAGGTGGGTAACGCCGTATTCGCCATAGTTGAGCAGTTCCCAGCCTTTCTTACTGTAGCCGAAGTCGAGCCACGCCAGCGCCGCCTCGACATCACGACATTGGGTGGTAAGCGCGGCGTCAGTGCCGGAACGCTTCTGGTTACTGTAGGTCGTGGTGGGTTTGTCCCCTTTATTTAGCACCGGATTCAGCGCGGGAACAAAGTCGTAGTTATTCTGCGTCTTCCAGAAGCTCCACATGGTATCCGGCGAGTCAAAGATAACCGCGCAAGAGTTCGAGATGGCCTCGGCCATGCGCTGGTTGAAGTCAGCGGTAATCCAGTCAGCGTTAAACAGCCCCTCTGACTGCCACTTCCGCATGGTTTCGAGGTATGCCCGCGCCCCGGGTTGCGCTGGTCCCCACTGCGGCTTACCATTAGCGTCAGTGAAAACCCAGTCATACACGCCATAAGCGCCATTGATTCCATCAGTAAAAATCTGTCCATAGTTGGAGCCATAGTTCAGCGGCTCGGAATAGCCAAGTTCCTGGCACTTTTTGAGAAAGGTGTACCATTCGTCGATGGTTTCCGGTACAGGCAGACCAGTCTTATCCAGCGCCTCTTGTTTAATCAGCAATCCAAACCACATCCACTCTGAATACGGGGTGAGACCGAAGAACGCCACTACACGGCGGTCGTCAGTGAGGGTGTTTTTGCGCCGCAGTTCGTCAGAGTTGCGATAGGCGGCATAGTTAGGAGCGCCGGATTCCAGCAGGTCGGTGAGGTCCATATACAAGCCGTCCTCAACGCCGGCGAGATAACCGCCCGGATAGCGTCCATCAACAACAATGTCCGGCAGGTTTCCTGAGGCCACCATGATGTTAAACTGCTCATCTTCCTGTCCAATAGGCGGCGATATAAACGTTACTTTGATGCCCGTGATTTCCTGCGCAATTAGATACGCCGGATGCTTGTTCAGGTCGCCAACAACACCGGCGACTTCGGCACGGAGCGGTTGCCATATCGTCAGCGTACGGCCACTCATGGGATACTTCGAGTAATCACCCGGTATCACCTCATCGAAACGGTCTCCCAGATAGGAATCATCAACGCTTTTATTCACAAAGTCTTTCTGTTCCTGCGTGGGATTAGTGTTCCCCCGTATGCCGCCAGCAAGCCGCGAGCGATCCGCGTCCGAGTAACCGCTGCTGCTCGCGGCAGGCGCCGCACTGGTGGTCTGCGCCGGCGCGTTTTGCTTACTACAGCCTGAAAGTGTCAGCGCGACAAGCGCCCCGACAACACCGATTGCCTTCAGAAACCGCGTTTCTGACCCTACTTTTCGCCTTACCATAGAATCCTCCTAATGTTTAGGAACCATACGGTTCCTTATTCGCAAAGGGGAAAGGAAGTTTCACAGAAGAAGCTTCCCTGCGCCCCTTAAAGCGCCTGTTAAAACAGCGATCATCGAATCGCCTTTTGCTGACCAAAACTGGGACCGTCGATGTACAAAGAACCGTCAGCGCGGAATCCAAGCGGGTCTATCGCTAACTGCCGCGCCCCGCCGCCAGTAGTGGAATCAATGTGGATATGGTACACGGCATAGAGGTTGCCGCTGCGTGAACTGGTAACGCAGAGATGACCGGGACCGGAAACTTCGGCTTGTTCTGGCGGGGCATATAGCACAGGGTTATGGTCGTACTTGACAAAGGGACCGAGCGGCGCGCGTGAAACTGCGTATCCCACCGAATAGCTGCGCATGGCAAAATGGTTGGCTGAGTAGAGCAGGTAATAGTCATTGTCATGCTTAATGACAAAAGGCGCTTCATTCCAGTGCCAGCTTCCCGTATCTTCCCACGCCTGTTCCGGCTGGGCAAGCAGTACCGGCTCACCAGCGAGGGAGAGCAGGTCGTCGGCGAGCAGTGCGCCGTAAATATGGCTCTCGTTATTGCCGTTGACCGTGTTTTCCGAGCAGTCGCGGGAATAGTAAAGATACTTTTGCCCATTGCTATCGCTAAAAACATGAGCGTCGATAACAGCATAGCCCTGGTCAAAGAGCGGTCGTCCCAGCGCATCAATAAAGGGACCTGCCGGTGATTCACTGATCGCAACCCCGATGCGAAGGCTCCCATTTGCCATCCAGCGTCCTGAATAGTACAGGTAGTATTTGCCATTGTGAGCCACTACTTCCGGCGCCCAGAAGTCGGCGGAAGCCCATTGCCCCGATCGCATGGCGTTAAACACAATGCCGATCGCCTCCCAATCGACAAGGTTCGTTGAGCGCCACGCGAGAAATCCCCGGCTCGACGAGGTTGCGTAGCAGTAATAGCCGTCATCGGTCTTCAGAACAAAGGGATCAGCGGCGTTCTGGACGCCCAGCGGGTTGCTGTAATACACCGCGGGTTCTTTCGCGCAAGACCCTAGCGAGAGAAGCATCGCTATCATTACTACAACAACCTTAGAGTAATCATGCCCCATAAGATAGGGATACCATTGTATTTGACCAATGTCAACAAATTTTTATCAATAATTATCTAAAATTTCTAGTCCATCTTCAATTTACTACAACTATTATGTTCTATTATTATACTTCTTTCATGACGCTGGGGTTCCCTGTTCTATACGAGCCAGCATAACGATATTTTGTGGATAGTTGCCAAAGTGTTCGCCAAACAAGTTGATACCGCCCACGTATTCAGCGTCTTTCTTAACGCCAATCTTGAACGAGATATAATCAGTGTTGGCGTTAAAGATGGTCTCGACGCTTAGTTCTGCGGTTTTGCGGCCATCGCCGAAACAGCCCTGTTCGCTGATTTCAAGAAGATGCAGTTCGCCATACTGGGTACAATTATTCGGCCACCACGCCGGGTTGAAGATGCCTCGCGTGCCGCCAAAATCCCCGGCGCTACGGAAAGTGAAGACTTCCTCGTGGTTTATCCAGACCGTGATGTCGCTCGGCCAGTCATTGTTATAGCCTGCGGCCTCTGAACACGCCTCAAACGAAAAGATGAGTTCTCGAATGGTCTTCCCCTTGATGGTGTGGGTAGGGAAACGGTATTCGAGAAATCCCGACATGAACCAAATGATTTGGGCATGTATGCGCGAAGGGTTGTAGAACGTGATAGTTGAGTCATCAATACCAATGGGACCGCGGGCACTCGCTATGCCGCAGGGCGGCGTGATGGAGCAGTCGAAGAAATTCCCTAACGGCATACGGAAGCCGATGTCATGCGTGTTGGTAATTTCGCGCTTTCGCGGCGCCATGTTGAGATAGAGGTCTTCAAAAAAGATCGCGCAGATTTTTTGCGCCCCGCGTATACCCGGCTTTTCCTGAATGAAGATGAGTCCGGCTTCTTCCAATATGTGCACATGGAATGCCGCCGAAGAAAGCGGAAGCGAGAACCGCTCGGCAAGCTCGCTGATATTGAGCGGTTTATCAATCAGGGTACGAAGTATGTTGAAACGAATAGGGGCAGAAAGCGCCTTGAATA
>JAIRMT010000052.1 GCA_031258505.1 Treponema sp. | reverse complement strand
GCCTGTTATGTCGACATAACTAAGGCTAATATGCCGACATAACTAAGCCTGTTATGCCGACATAACTAAGGCTAATATGCCGGCATAACTAAGCCGGTTATGCCGACATAACTAAGGCTAATATGCCGGCATAACTAAGCCGGTTATGTCGACGTAACTAAGCCTGTTATGTCGACATAACTAAGGCTAATATGCCGACATAACTAAGCCTGTTATGTCGACATAACTAAGCCGGTTATGCCGACGTAACTAAGCTCATTAACCCGTTCCATAACATAAGGCGCATACTCGCCCGCGTATGAGACTCGCCGCTGACTAAGAACGCCCTTATACCAAGACAGGTATAAGGGCGTTCGCCAAGGGGGAAACGGTGGGACAAGTTTAGAGCATCGCCCGCCTCCCTAGCCGCATGTCTGACACTTGCATAAGAATCTGCATAACGATACACTAACAATAATCTACTTTTTCAGGAGGATTTATCAAACATGAAACGCATACTTATCGCGTTGCTTTTGTCTGCTTCCTTTGCGCCGGCTCTGCTGATGGCAAATCCCTCAGCAGATTCCCGAACCGCAGGAGGCAGCGCGTCCCAGACTACGCCGCTGGTTTATGGGGTTACGGACTTGAACGGCCTGTTCACGCCCTTCTTTTACACGAGCGTCTACGATGGCGAAATCGCCGATTTTGTAGTCGGTGATAGTCTGCTCAGAGGCGACCGTGTTGGCGATCTGGTCTACAAGGGCATTCAGGGTGAAACCCGAAACTACAATGGCACGAATTATACCTACAATGGTATCGCCGATGTTACTGTTACCCGTAACGAGAGGGCGAATACCACTGTCTATAACTTCAAACTACGACAAGGGGTCAGGTTCAGCGATGGGCAGGAGATGGATGCTGATGACGTGATCTTCACGTTCTACGTTTTCTGCGATCCGTCATACACGGGCCTCGCTACGATTAACTCTCTGGAGATTCAGGGGCTGAACGCCTACCGAACCAAGACTTCTGATGAGGTTTATACGCGCTATCAGACCATTGCGCAGGCGATCTTAGCCGCGGGACAGGGCAGAACCGGAGCAGGGGCAGGGTACACGGCTGATCAATACACTGGTTTCTATAATCTGTACACCCAATCGTGGAAGAACTACGCGCAAAAGATCGTGGATTATGTCGTGAATAACTATGCTGCTAACGCTAAAGACCTGCCCGATACTGATCTGACCAAGGCTGGCGTAAAAGTCGCGCTGGGTATGATGGTCTGGGGCTTTGGCGACGTGGATAATTCGGGAAACTTCGTTGGCGCTGTTACAGGCAAGTCATGGAATATGCGAAGCGCGTATCCCACGATTGACGATTACTACAATGAACTCAGCGCCGCGTACAATGGTTCGCTGGAAGCCTTTGCTGAGGTCGAGCTGGTGAATGACTCTGACGATCCAGTGCAGGACGCGGTGAACGCCTTTGTTTCCCAGTACGGCAAGAATGATCCCAGCATGAGGGGCGTCAGCATAGACTCAATCTCTGGCATCAAAAAACTCGGCAAGTACGAGGTTGAGGTAACGCTCAACGGTCTGAACGCCGCTGCTATCTACCGCTTGGCCGTCACGCCAGCGCCCCTGCACTACTATGGGAATGAGGCGCAGTACAACTATGAGCGGAATCAGTTTGGTTTCCCCTTTGGCGATCTTTCCATTGTACACGCTAAGGACAGCGCGCCCATGGGCGCTGGTCCCTACAAGTTCCTGAAATATGAGAACCGCGTGGTATACCTTGAGGCCAATCCCTATTACTGGCGCGGGGAGCCCAAAATCAAGACCATGCAGTACAAGATTACAACTGAACCTGACCGTGTTCCCGGCATTATTACCGGCTCAATAGATTTGGCTGAGGTCAGTATTTCTAAGGAACGGGCTGTCGAGGTATCTGGTTATAACAGCAACAAACAGCTTTCAGGCAATGTACTCACCTATGTTGGGGTGGACAATCTTGGCTATGGCTATATCGGTCTTAACGCCAACAACATCAAAGTGGGAAACGATCCTACATCCACAGCCAGCAAGAACCTCCGCAAGGGCCTTGCCACAGTACTTGCCGCCTATCGGTCCTTGACGGTGGATTCCTACTACGGCGAAACAGCCGCAGTGATCAACTATCCCATCTCCAATACCTCATGGGCAGCCCCGCGTCCGACTGACTCCGCGTATCGAGTCGCGTATTCAAAGGATGTGAACGGTAGGGATATATACACGGCTTCAATGAGCGCTGATCAGCGTTATGCGGCGGCAAGCAAGGCTGCGCTCGGATTCCTGCAAGCAGCCGGCTACACCCTCAGCGCTGACGGCAGCAGGGTTATTGCCGCGCCTGCCGGGGCTTCTCTGCAATACGATGCAGCCATTGGTACAGGCGGTAATGATGATCATCCCTCATGGTTACTGCTCACTAAGGCGAGGGAAGCCTTTGCTGGTATCGGTATTAGCCTGAACATCAATACCCCTGACTGGAGCGTTCTTTCCTCAGCCATGAGTGCCGGAACCACAGTTATCTGGGTCGCCGCCTGGAGCGCCAGCCTTGATCCTGATATGTACCAGGTCTATCACTCCAGCAATGTAATCGGCAAAGGCAGTTCCTCCAACCTGTACAACATTGCCGATCCCCAGCTTGACCGGTATATTGAGGCAGCCCGCGCCAGTCTGGACAACGCCTACCGTAAGGAGATATTCCGCTCGGCGCTTGAAGTTATCCTTGATTGGGGCGTGGAGGTTCCGGTCTACCAGCGGCAAAACTGTACTATCATCAGCACAACACGGGTGAACATCAACACGCTGCCCAAAGACATAACCACCTATTGGGGATGGGCTGCTGAAATAGAAAAACTTGAACTGAACTAGATCGGATACTTGTATCCGCGATACTTGTATCCGCGATACTGCTTCTGGTCAGGGCTTTGCTTTTACGCAAAGTCCTGACCATCTCCAAGGGGGATAAATGCGTAAGTATATTATCAGGCGGTTTTTGATAGCCGTTATGATTCTATTTTTCATCTCGTTCATCATCTACTGCCTGATGCGTAATCTGCCTATGTCCTACATTGAGATACAGGCGCGTGAACGGGCTATGGCGCCGGGCGCGTCGCGTAGTTTTGAGGAATGGGTTGCCCAGCTTGGCGCGGTGTATGGCATGGACAAGGGCATCATCGCCGGCTTCTTCAGTTGGCTTGGTAACGCGGTTCGGGGCAACTTTGGGGATTCATGGTTGTTCAATATGCCGGTGTGGGACAAATTCACGAGTGTCATTGGGGATTCGCTGTACTTGGGGTTCTGTACGCTCGTACTGGAATACTGCATAGCCATACCTTTGGGTATGCTGGCGGCGCGGAAGCAGTACAGCAAAACCGATTACGCGGTAACAGTGGTCGCCCTGATTGGCATTTCGTTTCCCACGTTCTTTCTGGCTACTCTGCTCAAGCTGGTGTTTTCGATAAACCTAGGCTGGTTCGACCTGTACGGAAAGGTTGGCCGCAACTACCTCACCATGCCGCCGCTTGAGCAGATGCTGGATGTTGCCAAGCATTATGTGCTTCCTGTCGCAACCTTAACGCTAGTCAGCATTGGGTTTCTCATGCGCTATACCCGCACTAATATGCTTGAGGTGCTTCATTCTGATTATATCCGTACAGCGCGAGCTAAAGGACTGCCTGAAAACCGTGTGATCAATCATCATGCGTTTCGCAACACCCTTGTTCCCCTGGTTACCATGCTTGCCGGTACACTGCCCGGACTCTTCGGCGGCGCTATGGTAACTGAAACCCTGTTTCAGATACCTGGTGTTGGGTACACGGCCTATCAAGCCACAACTCAGGGAGACATACCGTTCACCATGTTCTTTCTGGTCTTCCTCTCGTTCCTCACCCTGATGGGAACCCTGCTCTCAGACATCATGTATGCGGTGGTCGATCCGCGGGTAAGGATAGCGTAGTATGTATATAGAAGAAAAAGAACTTGCGCTTGACGATGAGCGTCGGGTAAAGGTGCTGTCCCCATCGGCGCTGATGGTGAAACGATTTTTTGCTAACCGCTTGGCGCTGATAGGTATGGTCATTCTTGTTGTCATGTTCCTGTTCTCATTTATGGGCGGATTGCTCATGCCCTACCGCCAAGACCAGCTTTTTTTGACCTACGAGGAAGTGGTACGGGATTTTGTGAGCGCTGCCTACAGTAACACAATCCAGACCACAACGATTGAAGGCTTTGAGCTATCGGTTATGAGTAGAGGGGCATTGGTTTCGGCGATACAGAACGGGCAGAGCAGCTTCAGTGCTGACGGTGTTGAGTACGCCATAGCGCCGCTTGGCGCGGAGTCATGGCTGGTTACAGCGCGGATGCCGCTTGCCAACATCACTTCCGGCGGCATTCGGTATACCTTCATGCCTCAAGGCGGCGCGTCTCTTAGCGAGGCGCTTCAGGCTGACGCTATACAGGCCATTGAAGGTAACAACGCGATCTTTGAACACCAGGGACTCTTGTACAGTGTCAGTCAAACCGGCAGGCGTTATACCCTTGCGGTGTCCCGTGAGGCTGTTCTTGCCTCCCGCCTGACTATCAGTCCGCTGGCAAGCGACTTTCAGGCTGACTTCCAGCTCTTGCGGGACTTTGAGCAGGCGCTGGCAATGGGCAGCGCGAGTTTCGCGGATGCTTATGAGATAAGGCGCATTGGCGAGTCTTACTATATAAGCCTGAACGGAGTGGATCAGTTTGTCGCGTCGCGCTATTCAATACAGCCAACTGTTGCCAATACGATTGTGTCCGCTGATATGCGCGCTATGATAGAGAACGCCATTGCAGGTAATGAGACGGAGTTCACTTTTGACGGCGTTAGCTATCAGGTATCTGGCGTTGACGGGCAGTATTCGGTTAAGACCGCGCAGTCAACCCAATTAGTCAGTATGCTGGAGGGTCCTTCGCTTCAGCACTGGTTGGGTACAGACAAAAACGGTATGGATGTAGTGGTTCGGCTCATGTATGGCGGGCGGGTGTCTCTACTCATCGGCTTTGTCGTTGTGATTATCGAAATCCTTATTGGCGTGGTTATGGGCGGTCTGGCGGGTTACTTTGGCAAGGTGGCGGATATGATTATTATGCGGGTTGTTGACACTATCATCTGCATCCCTTCATTACCTCTGTACCTCATTGTTGGCGCGTTCATGGATGGCAACAAGGTTGATCCGGGCATTCGCATCTATGTACTCATGTTAATCATGGGCTTTATGAGTTGGCCGGGTGTGGCGCGGGTGGTGCGGGGTCAGATACTGTCCCTGCGTGAGCAGGAGTTCATGGTAGCTACTGAAGCGCTTGGCTTGCGTGTTTCGCGCCGTATCTTCCGTCATTTGATACCAAACGTGATCCCGCAGCTTATTGTGGTGGCCACTATGGATTTGGGCGGCGTGATTCTGTCCGAGTCAACCTTGTCGTTCCTCGGACTGGGGGTCAAGTTTCCCCTTGCCTCATGGGGCAATATCTTAAACGCGGTCAACGATGTACATGTTATGACGAACTACCTCTATGTGTGGATACCTGCTGGTTTCTGCATTCTGGTTACCGTGCTAGGTTTCAACTTTGTCGGCGACGGCCTACGCGATGCTTTTGATCCTAAAATGAAGAGGTAAGGTATGAGTGATTATATAAGCGGCGCTGAGGCGCGGAGGATTGCGCGGGAGAAGCGCCGGGCGCTTGCAGCGCTTGAGAAAACGCGGCGGCAGGAGGGCGACTCCAAGCAGTTTAGCAGTATGCGCAATCCCGCTAACCTTGTGGAGTTTGATAACCTGAAGACATGGTTCTATACTGATGTAGGCATAGTCAAAGCAGTGGACGGGGTTACGTTTGATGTGCCTAAGGGTAAAACCGTTGGCGTGGTGGGTGAGTCTGGCTGCGGCAAGTCCATAACCAGCCTTTCGCTCATGCAGCTATTGCAGAAGCCCCATGGACAGATCGTGGAAGGCGCCATACGTTTTGCCGCAGGCGATGTGGTGTATGACATTGCGCATACACCGCCTGAAACCATGCGGAAGATTCGCGGCAACCTTGTCTCCATGATCTTTCAGGAGCCAATGACCAGTCTGAATCCAGTGCTGCGGATAGGTCATCAGGTGGATGAGGTGCTTTTCTTCCATGCGGCTGATCTGCTGGCGCGGGGAATCATACAGAGCGCTGAAAAGCAAGCAGTGAAACAGCGTACCATTGAAATGCTCTCAATGGTGGGCATCTCCAATGCGGAAGGCGTGTACCTTATGTTCCCGCATGAGCTGTCCGGCGGCATGGTTCAGCGCGTGATGATTTCGATGGCGTTGGCAAGCGCGCCTTCGCTCATCATTGCCGACGAGCCGACCACTGCGCTGGACGTTACTATACAGGCGCAGATACTTGAGCTTCTGCGCGATCTGAAAAACCGCATCAATGCCGGCATTATGCTCATCACCCACGACCTCGGCGTTGTAGCTGAGATGGCCGACTTTGTGGTAGTCATGTACTCAGGCCGCGTGGTGGAGCGTGGAACTGCCGCTGACATTTATCGCAATCCAGCGCATCCCTACACCGTAGGGCTTATGCGGAGTAAGCCAGTGCTGAATCACCACGTTGACCGGCTCTACAGCATTCCGGGACGGGTCCCTAACCCTATACACATGCCCAACTACTGTTACTTCCGAGACCGTTGTGAGAAAGCGTCTATTGAGTGCGCTGGAGTGTATCCGGCTGAACAGCAGCTCTCGGCGACCCATCGGGTTTCCTGTTACCGCGCAAAGGGGGTGTAAGATGAACGACTATATCCTTGAGGTGAACAACCTCAAAATGTATTACCCGATTAAGGCTGGTTTGACGCAAAAAGTTGTAGGCCATGTGAAAGCAGTGGATGGTATTAGCTTTAAGATTGAGCGAGGCACAACCATGGCGCTGGTGGGGGAATCAGGCTGTGGTAAGTCAACCACAGGCCGGGCTATTCTGAACCTGACGCATAAGACGAGCGGCGATGTGCTGTTTAACCACAAAGAAGTGTACTCCAACACCCGTAAAGAGATGCGCCGCCTGCGTCCCCGTATGCAGATCATCTTTCAGGACCCCTACTCAAGCCTTTCTCCGCGCCTGCCAGTGGGAGAAATCATCGGCGAGGCGGTGAAGGAGCATGGCATTGTTCCGCTGTCTGAGTATGAGGACTATCTGGACAGCGTGATGAACGATTGCGGTCTACAGGGCTACTACAAACAGCGTTACCCGCACGAGTTTTCGGGCGGTCAGCGCCAGCGTATCTGCATTGCCCGTGCCGTGGCGCTCAAGCCTGAGTTCATTGTCTGTGATGAGCCGGTTTCCGCGCTGGACGTGTCGATACAGGCGCAGGTGATAAATCTGCTGATGGATTTGCAGGAGCAGCGCAAGCTGACCTACCTGTTTATCTCGCACGATCTGTCGGTGGTGGAACACATCTCTGACACCGTGGCGGTGATGTATCTAGGTAACATTGTGGAGTACGGCAAGACTGCTGACATTTTCAGCAATCCCAAGCATCCGTACACGCAGGCTCTGTTCAGCGCCATTCCCGTGCCTGATCCCGACGCCAAAATGAACCGCGTGATTCTTTCCGGTGCACTGCCTTCACCGGCAAACGCGCCTAAAGGCTGTAAGTTTCACACCCGCTGTCCCCAGGCCATTGGCGTCTGTTCAGAGCAGGTTCCACCGGAACTGGCGATTGATGGCGAGGACGGCCACTACTGCGCCTGTTACGGTGTCGTTGCAAAGTAGCGCTGGCGATTAGTTAGGTGCGTTCCTGTTGGGTTTCAAGAGCTTGTCGTCTGAATAGCTCAGGCATTTTATTTTGGAGGAAATCACGGATCGCCTTGGTATGTGGAGGAGTGTACGCATATCGGTTTTGGAAATGCTTAAGCCCGCGTCATGGCGGGGTTGCACGGCGAAATGCGTTATCACCGTGCAAAGAGGCGCTAGACACTGTTAGCAAAAATAGATAAAAGGAGGAAAAGAATTCTGGAAAGGATAAGGAAATGGATACCGACGCCTGTTTTATCAAAAAACATTTCCTTTGGTTCCACGGCGCGAAGGTTTGGTTCCATGGAACGGAAGTCTGGTTCCA
>JAIRMT010000049.1 GCA_031258505.1 Treponema sp. | reverse complement strand
AGATAAAACTTATGGTATATTAATAGAAAAAAAAAATGAAAATTATGATAAAAATTGAGGTATGGAGTATTTTAAAAATGAAAAGAGATTATTTAAATGATTTTTACAGGTATGATAAGGAAATCGTAGAGTTATGATAATTATAAGTCCATTACCTATATGTGAACTAAAAGAAGTGGAAGGATAATCATTTTGATATGCTCCAACTGCTCCAATATATCCTGATCCCCCACCTGAACATCGATTTGATGAACCACCACCCCAATATCCACCTCCTCCACCTGGTGAATATGGTGAATCGTAATATGTTCCTGCTCCAAATGTACCTCGATTTTGTTGTGAATCTGTTCCTCCTCCTTCACATCCATATTGTGTAGCTGTACAGAGATATTCAATTGTATCACAATTTATTGATGTATTTGTAAATACTGATCCATTTAGACCACCTCCTGATGAACCAGATCTATGACAAGATATACCACCATATCCTCCACCTCCTCCTCCGGCAACAATTATTCGTGATTTAAGACTTTCGGTCGAATTCCATGAACCACCAATAAGTCGAATATCACTTCCACCTCCTCCACCTCCTCCATATATTGTACCTTGTGATCCACCATTCCATCACTAACTACAATACAGAGAACATTTTCCCTGAGCCAGAGAACATTTTCCCTGAGCCAGAGAACATTTTCCCTGAGCCGGAGAACATTTTCTCTGAGCCGGAGAACATTTTCCCTGAGCCAGAGAACATTTTCCCTGAGCCAGAGAACATTTTCCCTGAGCCAGAGAACATTTTCCCTGAGCCAGAGAACATTTTCCCTGAGCCAGAGAACATTTTCCCTGAGGCAAATCACATTTGCTTTGGGGCAAATCACATTTGTTTTGAGGCAAATCACATTTGTTTTGAGGCAAATCACATTTGCTTTGGGGCAAATCACATTTGTTTTGAGGCAAATCACATTTGCTTTGGGGCAAATCACATTTGCTTTGGGGCAAATCACATTTGCTTTGAGGCAAATCACATTTGCTTTGAGGCGGAAAACTATCTCGCATGATTCTGAAGTTTAGCTCCTTTGAGAGAGGCACGGCATGGCCGCGCCTCTGCTCTTTGGCTTAATTATTTATACAGCGGGCTTAACGCGGCTAAATACTTCGCGTATTCCTGATACGCGGCGTTGTACGCGGTAACCGAGTCAGGGTCAGGGGTGGCTGTTGCGCCGCCGTCAAGAACAACGTGTTCGTCAACAAGCGACTCGATTGATACGTCTGGGGCATCTTTTTTCAAAAGCGTCCAGAGCGCCTGAATCGCGCCGCCCATAGCAGCGGCTTCGTCGCCCTTGGGAACGCGCACCGGCAGGTTCATCACATTGGCCGCGATGCTCTGCCATATTTTGCTTTTCGCGCCGCCGCCTATGAGCCGGATTTCCCGGGCTTTGAAACCAAGTTCGCTAAAGCCTTCCATCCCGATACGCATACCGAAAATCGCGGCCTCAAGACTGGCGCGCGCGAGGTTTTCGCGCTTGAAGTTCGCGCTAGTCGCGCCATTAACGCTGGCTCTGCCATTGGGCAAATTCGGGGTACGTTCCCCATTGAAAAACGGCAGGATAACCATGCCGTCCGCGCCAATGGGCGCTTTCGCGGCTTCCGCATCAAAGGCTTTTACGTCAAGACCAAAGAGCGCGCGGAACTCCTCGCTTGCCACAGTGCAGTTCATGGTACAGAGCAGAGGAAGCCACCCACCGCTTGAGGAACAGAACGCTGCGAGGTTTCCAGAGGGATCGATAACCGGCGTATTGGAAAAACCAAAAAGGGTGCCAGAGGTTCCCAGACTCATGGTGAGAAAGCCGTCTTTAACCGCACCCGTTCCAATCGCGCCCATCATGTTATCCCCGCCGCCACTTGCCACCAGTGCGCCGACTGGCAGTCCAAAGAGTGCCGCCGCTGTCTCTGACACTTTGCCGGCAATAGCGCCCGGTTCAACAAGTCTGGGCAGATACCCAATGACCGCCGGATCGATGAGGGCGCAGACCTTTTTTGACCACTCACGTTTACGCACATCAAAGAGCGCGGTTCCTGAAGCGTCACCGTATTCCGCCGTGTACTCGCCGGTGAGCAGGAAGTTGAGATAGTCATGGGGAAGCAGGATATGCCGCAGTTTGGCGAAGAGTTCAGGCTTGTGGTTTTTGAGCCACTGTACCTTGGGGGCTGTGTATCCGGGTCGCATGGGAAGGCCGGTTTCGGCGATGAGTACAGCCTCGCCACTCGCCGCGCCGGTGATCTGCTCGCACTCGGCGGCGGTTGATGTATCGCACCAGAGCTTGACGTTGTAGAGCGGCTTCCCAGCCTCGTCAAGCGGAACAAAACTGTGCTGATGGCCGGAAATTCCGATTGCCGCGACCGTAGCCTTGAGACCCGCGTCAATCTTATCAAAACAGCTTTTCAGCGCCGCATCGTACCATTCAGCCTTCTGCTCTCTGGTTCCATCATTCTCCGATATCAGGTCAATAGGCGTCTGAGAACGGGCAAGAACCGTTTTCGCCTCATAATCGTAAATCAGAACCTTGCAACTTTGGGTTCCTAAATCAATACCACATACCGTTTTCACACAACACTCCTTAACAATTTAGTTAGACTTGTTCGGGAACTTGCTTAGTTCCGAACAAGTTAGAGTATAGCATGAAAGAGTCTTTGTGGGAGACCCTCTTAGTTGCGAGGCTGACTAAGCAATCCGTTCTTCATCACAAAGATGGCAAGCTGGGTTCTGTTCCGCTGGCCAGTCTTTTTTAACATCGCTGAAAGGTAATTACGAACCGTTCCCCCGCTCAGGCACAAACGGTCTGCGATCTCCTCGCTTGAGTAACCTTGCACGACTAGAGAAATGACTCGTTGTTCTACAGCGGTGAATTTTATATTCACCATCTTCTGTGAGCGCATTTTCCCTAATCCCTGCGGCCAAGCAGCGGTTCCCAACGAAGAGTGCTTGTCAGAAGCCTTATTCGTTTTGATCATGTCCAGCAAAGTATGGAACACCTTGTCGTGAACCTTCGGTGAAAAGAAATGCCCTCCTTTGTGAAGCGTTCTTATCGCCAGCGGTAAGGTATCCATATCCGCTTCTTTGAGCAGGTAGGCGGTAATGCCAAGATTAATTACCTTGCTGAGGTGCGCCTCTTCAGTAAGCGAGGTAAGGATCAGGAACGCTGTATACAGGGACTTGCTTTTTAATAGCGGAATAAGCTCTATTCCGTTAGTATCGCTCAGTCGGGTATCCATGATCATGATATCCGGTTTTAACTTGCTCACGAGTATCAGGGCGTCATAACCGTCCTTTCCGTATCCAACAACTTCAAAATCTGAGTGGAGCGATAATGTTGTCTGCACAAACTTTCGATCCGACTCCCTCTCGTCAATAATAACAATTCGAATCATCTATAGTTCTCCTTACCAGCTCAAACGCCGGTATTACTATAATACTAAAAATTACTATCTCGGCAATACTTTTTTTTATCCTTACCGTTATTTTTTTATATTTTTTAGATGCCGGGATAATAGCTTGCTACATACAAGACTCGTGGTATACTAGATTGGGAGACATAACAATGATTGAAGGAAGTTCAGATATACGCTTTGTAAAGAAGCTGTGTTATGGCATGGTTGGTGGCGGGCCTGGGTCATTCATAGGGGATGTACACCGGAAGTCAATCGCCTTGGATGGCCTGGCCGAGATCGTGGCTGGCTGTTTCTCGCACTCAGCGGAACAGACCCTCGTAACGGGCGCGGCTCTGGGGCTTACACCGGAGCGGCTCTACAAGACGTTTGAGGAAATGGCTGTGGAAGAGGCGAAACGGAGTGACCGAATCGACTTTGTGGTGATCACGACCCCGAACACGAGCCACTATGAGGCGGCTAAGGCGTTTTTAAGCCGGGGTATTCCAGTTGTCTGCGAAAAACCGCTCTGTGTCGAGTTGGCCGAAGCGCAGGACCTGGTCGATCTTGCCAAAAAGAATGGCCTTTTGTTCTGCGTTACCTATACCTACACAGGCCATCCCACAGTGAAGCAGGCGCGAGAGCTGGTACGGCACGGCGAAATCGGCGAAGTCCGCTACATCAACGCCGAGTATCCCCAAGAATGGCTCATGGTACGCGCTGAGGATGAGGGGAGCAAGCAGGCGGCATGGCGGACTAACCCTAAAATGGCGGGCAAATCCAACAGCATCGGCGATCTTGGTTCGCACATCGAGAACATGGTCTCGTATATCACAGGCTTGCGTATCAAGTCGCTTCTGGCGCGGCTTGATACCATTGTTCCGGGCCGTGTCCTCGATGATAATGCCACGGTGCTGCTGGAGTACGAGGGGGGCGCAAAGGGCGTCTATTGGACAAGTCAGGTTGCCGCAGGCTATGACAACGCCTTTAAGGTACGTATCTTCGGCGACAAAGGCGCGATACTCTGGGATCAGGAAGCCTCGAACTACCTTGAAGTACGGCGTTTCGGTCAGCCGAACACCCTGCTTTCCCGCGCCCGCGATTCGTTCTATCCACACGCGCAGTCCTATTCCCGTATCCCTTCTGGTCATCCTGAAGGCTACTTTGAAGCGCTTGCGAACATCTACAAGACCTACATCACCGCCCTCCGTAAACAGAAAGAAGGCCAGCCCCTCACTGAGGCAGACCTTGACTTCCCGGACGCGGAGACTGCGGTTGATGGCGTGCGTTTCATCGGCAAATGCGTGGAGAGTTCCCAACAAGGAGCGGTGTGGGTCAATTTCTAAACAAATTTCACACAGAGACAGGGCCGAAGCTGTTCTAAACTTTTACTCCGGCCTTCGTGTGAGCGTTGTATAAACTAAGGAGAAAATATGTCAAGACCAGTAACAATTTTTTCAGGACAATGGGCGGATTTACCTTTTGAGGAACTGTGTAAAAAGGTAGAGTCTTTCGGCTACGACGGCATTGAGATTGCCTCATGGGGAGATCATCTTGACCCTCGCAGGGCAGCCTCGGATACGGCGTATGTGGCAAACCGCAAGGCAATCCTCGCAAAACATGGGCTCAAATGCTGGGCCATAAGCGGCCACCTGCCTGGACAGTGTGTCGGCGACCTCTGGGACCCACGTCTCGACGGCTTCGCCCCAGCCCAATACGCCGGACAGCCAGACAAGATACGCGAGTGGGCTATCGAGGAGATGAAGTACATCGCCAGAGCAGCCAAAGCAATGGAGGTCTCGGTCGTTACTGGCTTCCTGGGAAGTCCCATCTGGAAGTATTGGTACTCATTCCCCCAGACCAGCGAGGAGATGATCGACAATGCCTTCAAGGAAATCGTCCAGCTCTGGAACCCGATCTTTGACGAATACGACAAAAACGGGATCAAGTTTGCGCTTGAAGTTCATCCCACTGAAATCGCGTTTGACTATTACACGGCGCAACGCCTCCTCAAGGAGTTCAACTGCCGTCCTACTTTGGGCTTTAATTTCGACCCGTCGCACCTCATCTGGCAGGGCGTAACGCCGCATATCTTCCTACGCGACTTCGCTGATCGCATCTATCACGTTCACATGAAGGACGCGGCGGTAACGCTGGATGGCAAAGCCGGCATACTTGGTTCGCACCTCACGTTTGGCGACACGCGGCGCGGCTGGAACTTCCGGTCTCTGGGACACGGCAATGTGGACTTTGAGAACATCATCAGGGAACTCAACGCCATGAACTATCAGGGACCACTTTCCGTTGAATGGGAAGACTCCGGCATGGAACGTGAGTATGGCGCAAAGGAAGCCTGCGATTTCGTCCGCAAGATCGACTTTGCCCCATCGAACGTCGCATTTGACGCGGCAATCAAGAAAAGCTAAGAGAATAAAAGTCCACGAATGACGCAACACACAAACTGTGTTTGTGAGCGTTGCGCCATTCGTGTTAGTTTGCGGCCTTTATTTGGCCAGTCTGCGTAAGATAGGTTTTAAGTGTGAAATATCGCCCGCGCCTGTTCGCGTACCTGCGTGATGGCGGCTTCGTAGTTCGCTTTCAGAGTGTTCATATTCTGCTTATAGAAGTTGACAAACTCTGCATCCTGAAATGGATCAAGCCGAACTTCCCGTCCAAGGCGGCGGGAAAGTTCCTCTTCCTTCTGCCGAAGTTTCGGCTCATACTGTCGCTGAATCGCCTCGGCATAGCGGTCTGCCTCATCAAGATAACGGGATAACGCCTGGGTAAGCTGGCGGTAAAGTGTCTTAAAGCCCGCATCGGCAATCACAGTTTGCAGTCCATTCCCAATAGCCTCAAGCCGTTTCATACCATCACGGGAGGCTGGAAGCGATATCTGGGTAACAAGCACATCGAAGATGCCTTGTTTCAGGCTTGCCTGTTCCCCTTTTGGCGTTTTCTTTATGGCCTCTCCAAGCGATATTTGCGGATCGCTTAAAAATTCATTGGCTATCTTCTTACCCCGCTGTTTCGCCTCAAACTGTCCAATACCCGTCTTGTCGCTCTGTACGGATTCAGTTCGCTCTATGGCAATTTCCACTGCGCTCTTTATTCGTGGCATACTTAACGCTCCTCAAGCGTCATGGTATCTACCCGCTTAATCATGGTCAAGTAGCTCAGTTGCCAAGGGTGTACATTGGTGTTCCGCCTCAGAGCAAAACTGATGTAGACTCACATTGAGCATACTGCGGAGAGTTATTCTTCTTAGGCAAGGTCG
This sequence comes from Treponema sp., assembly GCA_031258505.1. Lineage (GTDB taxonomy): Bacteria > Spirochaetota > Spirochaetia > Treponematales > Breznakiellaceae > JAIRMT01. Next base: position 1,206 of record JAIRMT010000049.1, on the reverse strand, counting down.
TTGAATGGGTTCCGGTGAAGAGGGTCAGACACGGAGACCATTACCCATTCTTCGGAGAAGATGTACCCGATAGGTGATACTTTGAATTACCGTATATTTATAGAAGGGAATGGAGGAAAAACTATAATAACAGCAATCACACGCGGCATCGCGTTTATTGGCGGGGAATGTCCGCATCCTGAACAATGCCGGCGACTACTGGCAAGCGCACTGGAACGCCAGGAAACGCCGTGTTCGCTGCTTGTCGTGGCGGCTGATTCAGGGCTTATCGCGGCGGAGGCGGCTGGAGTTGCGCCGGACTGGGTCGTGGGCGATATGGACTCACTCGACACTCAGGCGCGGCTTGCGCGATACCCGCCGGAGCGCGTGATACGCTATCCGGCGGACAAGGACTACACTGACACTGAGCTTGCTCTCGCGCTGCTCTGGGAACAGGGCGCGCAGGAAACCTGGCTCATTGGCGGCGGAGGCGGCAGGCTTGACCACCTCTTCGCTATTCGCGCGCTCTTTGAGCGGGAACGCTGTCCTGACCGCTGGATCACGAGGAAGGCGGATAGCTACTGTCTACGAGAACAGCAGCAGATTAGCCTGTCGCTCCCACGCGGGAGCCTTGTCTCGCTGTTCCCCCTGGGCGCTGGTCCCTGGAATGCGCGAAGCCGCGGTCTTAAGTGGCCGCTTGACGGCCTGCGCTGGAATCGCGGCTTCTTCGGCGTGAGCAATGTGGCGGAAAACAGGGATATTTCAGTGTATTCAGATGCGGGACGTTTTTTAGTAATAGCGAATCATGAATAGTTACGATAGCTATCTATTCATGGACTCTTCTATGCTCAAAGGTTCTTTTTTGCGGTTTGCGCGGAGCGCGGGGAGAAGCGGTATTGTTGCTTTAATATGCCTTCAGCGGCACATCGAAAGACTCTATCGTGTCGCCGTCCTGTTTCAAAACGCCCACTCCGAAGTTCCGCGCATGTTCCACGACCGTTCCGTCCATCGACAGCCCAGCAACCCCCAAGTACAGCTTATGGTTCTTGTATTCGGGAAAGAACGCGCGGAACTGCTCCACTTTTCTTGTCGCCATCTCTTCGGGCAAGGACGGGTGAATATGGTGCTTCACCTCAATAATAGCGACCGCTTCGTGGTTCACCATAACAAGGTCGAACTCGCAAGACGCGCCCTTGCGCTCTTTTTTTAGGTTCGGAATAAGCTCAT
>JAIRMT010000029.1 GCA_031258505.1 Treponema sp. | reverse complement strand
TGTCTCATCGGTAGCTACTTTCGTAACAGTTCCTTTTGACTCATCATCAGCTCTTTTTGCGGTAGCTCCTTCTAAACCTTCTTCGCTCTGCGCGTCAGCAGAACTGAGTGAGAGCTGGTACTTCCACGCCATAAAGTCCACAGACAGCACCGAAAGCCAGCGAGAAATGCTCAAGGGGAGGCTGCGCATTGCCGGCGCAGTGGTATTGATTGACCCGCCCTGAAAAAAGAGTGCGATCAGTTTACGGTATTGTGCGCTTCCTTTCTGGACAGTGGCGCTCATGAACTGAGATTGGCGCTGTACCCATTCCCCAAGCACGTTTGAAGCAATGATATCCACCACGCTTCGTCCAGTGGCATACGTTTTTGACGCTGTCTTCGCGGTGTTCTTGCGGCGTTTAACCGCGCCTGTGTTTCGCGCACCGAGTTTCATGAGCTGGTCTTCATACATGGCGATAGTGTTAAGCGCCTCGTCAATCAGGGGCAGGCGATCAAAAGGTTTCCATAAAATACGCAGGCTGCTTTGTGGTTCAGGCTTTTTTTTGGTTGCTTTGGTTTGCTCAAGCAAAACAGCGGGGACAAGGGCTTCAGTTGCACAAATTAGGTTAAGGAACTTGAACAGGTGGAACAAAAAGCGATACGAGTGAGAACCATCATCAAAACAAAATGTGCGGAATTGCTCAAAGGTTTCATAGAGCGGGTGTTGGCTCTGTTCCCCGCTGATGGACTCGCGGATCAGAATCGGAGCGGTTCTTGCTTTGTGCCGAAGCGTCCAGTGGGAACGGGAAAATTCATGTTCACAGGTATCGGTATCTGTCGCATCGACCTGTGTAGCAAAACGCGCCGCATTGTGATAAAAATCCGCCATCGCTACTGAGAAATCACGGTCGCCAAACGGGGTGTCTGCGGGCAGTAGGGACAAAATCAGCGCCGCGCAGTGAGGAATATCTGGATAGTCGGGCGGCGCTTCTGGTATGGGTGGGCGCGGCTCTGAATCAAGCTCAAGCGTAACGGGCGGCGCTATGTCTTGCGCCAGCGTTGCGCCATATCGCTCGGCAAGCGCGGAGAGATCAATGCCGCGCAAACGGAAGAGGACGCGGGGATCAGCGTCAATTTCACGCGCAATGATGTAATACAGCGCGGCCAAATGTTTGCACGGATCGCCCCAGTCAGGGCAGGAACAGGAGCGCTGCATATCTTTCCAGCGCGTTGGAATAAGGTTAATGCCTTCAGTTTTCAGTCTTTCGAGAAAATGTTCCGGCAAATCTCCAGCGCTAATATTGGCAAGGATCGACGGGTCTTCTTCAATAAGAGCCAGCACCCGTTCTTTTTCCTTTAATTCAGGAAACATGATTTCTACCGTATAATACGGCTGGTAATGACCCTTGACTTTGGCTATAACTTTGGTAAACGCCGGAAATGAAGTTTCCGTAGATTCCTGAATTTCCAGCGAAATGACTTTGCCGGTATTTGCGTAACTCTGTCCCTGTTCAAGGCGGGTATTTTTGCCGTAACTGCCAAGCGCTTCGATAAACCACTTGCCCCAGGGACTTACTCCGTAATGCTGTCGCGCCATATTTTATTTACGAATCAAATAGCATCCATCCGCGATCTGCTGGGCAAGCTCAAGCGCGCCGGTAATACCTTTGCTTGCCTTCTGCGCATCAAAAAATTCTCGCTCACTTCCTCACATATCTCCTTTATCTGAACAAGGTACTAGCTGCCGGAATGTTCACGCGCTTTAAGACGGTCAATATATTGCTGCATTGATCCATCCATACTGTGGCTATCAAGAGCAAAGCCCGCCAAAAAGAGTCCCCGCGCTCTATGAATCCAGCGGAGTTCAACCGCGAGCGTAAAGGAAGCTATACCAGTATCAGTCTCCGGGATTATCTGTATGGTATAATGTTCCTTGGGTGTTAAGTCCACATAGGTACGGCTTTCCAAACAGAATCCGTGGATACTGATATCCTTCAGCAGCGCTTCGCCCTCAAATTCATTGATGCGTACCAGAGCCATTGACGAATAACGTTTATACCGACGATTTTCGATTCCGGCAGTCTGTTGAGACATCAACTCTTGTTTCTTCTCCATAAATATACCTCCTTGCGATAAATCCTTATTATATCACCCGCTGGATAAAGCCTTCGTAATTCTCAATGTCGGTTCTGTCAACTATACTGACACTAAGCGCGTTGCCCAATTCGCCGGCTATATCTTTTATGGTCTGATAATCCATTTCATCATAACATTCATAAGCGTTCAGGTTTTTGTCATAGATGTCAATGCTGTATTTGCGATAAAATCTCGCCTTGCCCGCGTGTCCCCCTTTTGTTACCACAACGGCTTTTATCTGATCAAAATCAACGTTAATTTCAGTCCTGAACGGCTTTTTCCCCTGGATCAGTACCAGCATTTTTTTGCTTAAATCTATGTGATAATCAATATCGCTGGAAAACAGCATGTTCAGCGCATATATGGTGAATAATATGACAAAGCCCAGGGCGAATAATATCGAGGCGAAACGGCTCTGGAAAAATATGTTTAGCGTTTCGGATTTATACCGCGCTTTGCTGTAATTATCAATCATGGTGAGCCAGAAAACCCCAAACGCAATGATGGACACTATATTTCTGGCTAAACTGTTCTTCCGGTATTTTATATATATCCTGTTATTTTCTCTGTCCAGCATGGATTTTCCTCCTGTGAGACATTTTATTTCTCCAGCAAATAAAGATACTCTTTAACATGAATATCGCGCCTATGCAGATTCCTGCAAGCGCGAAACGTATTATAAGCTGTTTCCAATACTTCAAATTTCCCAATATGCTTTAACATCTCTTGCATTTCCTCAAGGGGAATAAAGCCTTCGGAATTGAAGGATATAAGTACATATTTTGCTTTAACACTGGCGCATAAATCCGACAAGGCTTTATAGGCGAATTGTTTTTTATTATACACGGAACGATTCCATGTTTCAGGAATCCCGGAAACTTTACTTAATGCTTCAGGGTATTTGTTTTCAAGAATCAGGTTGAGCATAAAATAGTTTGAGCCATAAGGATGCTGGTTATACGGCGGGTCTACATAGGCCAGATCAACTTCGGGCGCTGTTTTCACAACATTGTTTGAGTCGTCGTTGTACACCATCACTTCACAATTAAAATTACTGAAAACAGGGAAAGGGAGAGTAATATCGCCCTTGATTCTCAATAGCGCGTCCTGATTGCTTCCACCGAATTGTCCCACTCTGGTTTCTTTGTTTTTATAAAAACTTTTAAATACGCCGGAAGTATTTGAATGAATCGATGACTCGACAAGCAATGGCGCGAGAAAATACTTTTTATCTTTTTCAGAGATATGTTCGATTAAGGCGCGGGCAGTGTCGATATACATTGCGTTTCTCCGCGTATAAAAGACTCGCTCGCCGGGTTTTATATTATTATCATCAACTGGCGCGTATAAATCAGCGATAACACCGGAACGCAAGGGTTTGTTTAGTATTTCATCAAGAAGTTCTGTATATATTTGTTTCAGGCGCGGTATATTCAGGTCTGTTTTGTTGGATAAATAGCAATCGTTAATCGTTTTTGCATATTTTTCCAGATCATTGGCAAGCAGGAGACTTGCATAGCGCTTAAAGCTCCGCGCCACGATTCCAGAGCCGCTGAATACGTCAAACAGGCGCAGCTTGTTTTTATTTAACTTTTTCTGTACTAAGAGTACGCCTTTATCAATAAAGCTTAACAAAGAACGTTTATTACCAATATAGGTAATGATTTGTTTCGTCAGATAATCTTCGCTCTCACGAGTCCCGGATGAGTTAACATTAGATAATACGGGTTGAAAGCTCATATAATTTTAGCGGGGCGACAAACGCCGCCCCGTATTTTTATGCCCGCTTTGTTTTCACCGGCATAATCGGCGCAGGCGCGAGTTTCTTTTTCACGCTCTTTTTGGTCTGTATGTCCCAGAAGTTTACAAAGCCAACAGCTATGAAAATCGTGGAATATACGCCGGACACCATGCCCACAAGGAGCGCCAGCGCGAAATCCCGCATGGAACCTGAGGTGAAGATGAAAAGCGACAAGACCGCCAGCATGGTCGTTACAGTGGTGATGATGGTGCGGCCCAGGGTTTCACTTACAGCCCGATTCAGGATGTTCTCTAAGGAGTCGTTGGGGTAAACGCGGGTTGTCTCGCGGATACGGTCAAAGATAACGATGGTATCGTTTATCGAATAGCCCAGTATCGTGAGGATCGCCGCTATGGTCGTGGTGTTGAACTCCATGCGCGTCCAGATGATGAATGTTACCATGATAAGCATGTCGTGAATGATGGCAAGCACCGCGCCGATGGCAAACTGCGGCTTAAACCTGATGGAGGCGTAGGCCAGGATGAGGAATAGGGTGAGGGCGAGAAGAAGGCCGGCCTGCTGGGTGAGCTGCTTGGAGAAACGCGAACCCACAAAGTCGGCTCTGGTTACCGCGACGCCGCCTTTACCAAAACGCTCTTCGAGCGCCGCGACGATCTTTTCCGCTGGAACGCCTTCTTTGCTGTTCACTTCGCTGGCATCCATACGGATCATGAAATGTCGGTCGGATGGCTGTCCCAGCACCTGCACCGAGACCGTGCCTAGGGGCTGGAGAGCTGCGCGGACATCCTCAATAGGAATTACCTCCGCATTCGGCGGCAGATAGTGTACCACAAAGGGCGCAACCCCAAGCTGGGAATCGCTCTGTGCGCTTTGCACCAGAATCGAGGTAGATACATCGCCCGGACTGAACAGCGTGGCCTGAATGCCGGTGATTGCAGACAGCCCCTGAATCAGGGAATCAAGCGTCGGATAATCGGCAAAGGGAAATGCCCGCGTTTCCGCATTCACGCCTGAACCGGATAGCACAATGTCCAGGCGATTCCTGCTCAGTGAAACCGAGGCGTTGCCAAAGCCGCTGTAGGAAATGTTAAACGCAGTCGGTGCGAAGCGAATCTCCTGTATGAGACCAGCCTGAAAGTCCACACCGTTGTTAAAGCCGCCTTTGACCACATAACCAATGAGGCCAATCACAATCAACACAGTGGAAAGAATCGCGGCGTGTAAAAAGTACCGTGAAAAAGGAATAATACGTTTCATTTACTTAATCCTCCAGCTTACGGAGAGGGTCTTGCTCCCCAGCACATCGGTTTGGAAATCAAAGATGAGCCGGGAGACAAAGAGCGCGGTGAACACTGAGGAAAACACGCCGATTGCCAGACTCACCGCAAAGCCCTGAATCGGGCCGGAACCAAGCTGCGAGAGGAAAAGCGCCGCAATGAAGGTGGTGATGTTCGAGTCCATGATAGCCCAGAACGCCTTGTCAAAGCCCGCGTCAATCGCAGCTTTGCGACTCTTGCCCAGAGCGAGTTCCTCTTTCATGCGCTCAAAGATGATGACATTGGCGTCTACCGCCATACCGATGGTGAGGATGAAGCCCGCGATGCTCGGAAGGGTAAGGGTGAAGTTAAACGCCGACAGGATACTGAACATGAAGTAGATGTTCAGTATCTGGGCGATAACCGCGTTAATGCCTGCTAACTTGTAGTAAACGATCATGAAGACCATGACCGCGACAAGCCCGCCGATGAGCGCATAGAGTCCCTGACGTATGGCGTCCTCGCCCATTGAAGCGCCGATGCTTTGCTGGGTTACGACTTCCAGTTCCACAGGCAGGGCTGCGGTTCGCAAGGTGAGTGCGATGTTGTTCGCTTCATCAAGCCCAAAGCCAGTGAGCCGCACTGATTCGCGGATCGCGCTGTTTATCGTGGCCTGCGCCTTCACATGGTTGTCAAGCACAATGGCGAGTCGTTTACCCACATTGGCTGAGGTTAGTTTATAGAAGATTTCGCCGCCATCTCCGTCGAGGATAAACGTAACCTCTGGCTCGCCACTGACGCTGTTGCGCTCAACCACAGCGCTTTGGATATGGTTGCCGTCAAGCCCGATCTCTTTCTTAACCGCAGTGTAGCCCTGAAATTCGTCAAGGCCATACTGGTCTTTGGTATACACGCCTAGTATTTCCACATCGCTTGGCACGATGCTGGGATCAACGAGATTCCCGTTGGTATCAAAGGTCGTGGTTGGGTGCGCTGTGTAGTACGTATTGAAAGTAGTAGCAACCTCGTCATCAACCATACGGAAGTTGAGGCCGCCCCTACCCATGATGATCGAGTTGATCCGCTCTGGGTCGGCGGTACCGGGGATTTCCACATAGATTTGGTCGGTTCCCTGCCGCCTTATAACCGGTTCGGTGAGGCCAAAACGGTCGATGCGGCTATTCAGCACCTCAAGCGCCCCTTCCATCGCGTCTTCCCGTTCCGCGTCGCTCACTGCGTGGCCGAGTCGCTCAGAGAGAGCATCCATGTCAGCCTGTAGCACAATGCTCAGACCGCCGGACAGGTCAAGCCCAAGTTGCACCGCATTTTTTTGCAGGTCTTTCAGATCAAAGATTCTGTCCCGATAGCTGGCTTCCATGATGCTGACCGCTTCGCTTCTGCCGGGAATCGTCGAAAGCACCTCAGCAGCATCCCACTTTGCGGGCGCTTTGGCTTTGGCGCGTTTGGTGATTTCCTTAGCTTCGGCAACCAGTGGCGACATTTCCGCCGGCGCGTCACCTGAGGCCAGGGCGATTTCGCGGAAGTTCTGATAGTCCGCCAGCGCCCGTTCCGATGCGTAAATCTTGATCTGCTCACGTGAATTCAAAGCCAAGGTCTGTTCTTCTTTGGGAATCATGTAATACCAGCGTAGGGTTGGGAACAGAAAGGCGAAACATATCACCACTGTTACTAGAATGATACATAATCGATACCGCTTACTCATTTTTTTTATAAAACCTCCAATTAAGACGGCGTTTGGCAGCGCCCCTGTAGTTTAACACGATAAGGTACAAACGTCTTACTTGTCTGCGTCTTTTGCATCCTTGTCGTCGGCATCAGCCTTCTCTTCTTTCTTGTCTTCCAGCTTCTCGGCCTTTTCTTCTTTGGCCACTACATCGACGCTGGAAATGGCGCTACGGGAAAACTCCATTCTGGTGTTCTCGTCCACCCTGACGATTACGGTGTTTTCCTTGACGCTCTGGATGGTTCCGTGGATACCACCGATGGTGGTAACACGGTCGCCCTTCTTGAGCGCCGCAAGCATCTTCTGGGTCTCTTTCTGCTTCTTGTTCTGCGGTCGGATGATAAGGAAATAGAAGATACCAATAATCAAAGCGAACGGGATAAGACTTGAAACAAGCGCACCCGCACCTCCTCCAGATGCGGCTGCGGCGTCTGGTGTTCCCAAGAGCGGGAAAAGGGTAAATGGATTCATGCTGAAATAGCCGTGGGAAAACCCCTCGGCTTCCTCCTTAAAATACTTAGGCTCGTTTTGAAACGCCTCGCGTTTTGACGCGCCGCGTCAAGCGGCCATGATTCAAATACCATAACATGAGCAAAGAACGAACATCAAGTATGCTTCGTTAAAGGCCAGCAATTCAAAGTATCGAGATTTCATGCTAAACTGAGGCATGGGACAGGGAATCTTTAAGAAACTCATAGAGACGTTTAGCCGGGTATGCGAACAAATGCCTGATTTCAGGCGACTCGGACACAATGAACGCTGCAACATCGCCGATTTCGTGAAAAGCGCCTTCGGCGTATTTTTCTTTCAGCGCCAGTCGATGCTGGATTACCAACGTCGGATGTCGGTATGATAGTCTCTGTTGCTTCGCAGTGAATCTACATCATCACCGTCTATCATCTTTACCCCTACCTGAACCAGACTCAGCAATTCGCTGAAAATTTCACGGTCGATCCGAGCTATCATCATCCGGAAGGTTGCTACATAGACGATGATGAAACCAACGATTGTGACGGGAATGATGGCGGCAATTTGTTTTATAATAATCGAGATAAAACGGTCCATAATTTTGACAAAGAGAATATAAACTCCCATTATCAAGGCCAGGATACATATTTGAGCGTGATTGGATTGAATAACGCCGCCCGCCGACGCAGTTCGGCCTTGTACTCCTCGCCCAACTCCGGCGATTCAAGCAGCCGCTGGCAGGGCGTCTTGGGAACCTTCTCGTAGATCTTCTTGTACCTGCCGGAAGCCTGCTTCTCCTTGGCGATGAGGCGTAAGGTCGGGTACCAGTAGTTGAGCAGGGGGTTCAGACACCGGTAGACCTCCTCCAGCGCGTCGCACATTTCCTGACCCTCAAACCGGCCATACCCCACGGTTTTACGTACCACATCGCCGTTTTTCTGCTCCACGAAACAATTGTCGTTTT
>JAIRMT010000143.1 GCA_031258505.1 Treponema sp. | reverse complement strand
AGTATTCGGAAACTGGCGATGACCCTGGTCCGCAGTGAGGTGGGATCAAAGCTGAGTATCCGGAAACGGCTGAAAAAGCTGGCATGGTCGGAGGAAGATTTTGAACAGCTGCTTTTTCATTCTGTTTTTGCATCAGAGCTTATCTTGCCTGAACCAAAAGAAAGTACGGGCTGATTTTTAATGCGCTCGCCCTGGCGCTTTCCCGACCAGGCGGCAATTCCGAATTCGTATTAAAGGGGGAAGTCTCCCCCTCGGGCGCACTTCGTTGCGCCCTACCCCCTCTCCGGGGGTTCGACACCCCCGGACCCCCGGCTGAGGGAGCTGGTTGAATAGGCAATTTGCCCAAGCTGCGGAAAGATGTCCGGGCAAGGCAAAAAGAACGAAACAGGAATTGCCGTACCTCTGCCGCAGCATGTTTGCCGTCCAGGGTTTCCAGTTCCCGTTTCAGCGTTTTGAAAAATGTTTCCGCACAGGCATTGTCCCAACAATTCCCCTTCCGGCTCGCCCGCTTCCCGTAGTCCCGCCTCAGGGTTTCCCTCGCCCTCGGACTGCCATACCGGCACTGATGCTTCTCCACGATCTCCCGAATAAGACGCACCAGTTCCACATCCTCCTGCTCCCGCCGCGATGACACTCCCTGCTTCGCCCACTGGTAGTAGGCACTGCAACTGACCCCGAATAGTCCGGCCATCTCCCTGACGGTGTACTGCCCCTGGTTCTCTCTCATGAACCGGTACACCATCACCGGGGTCCCTCCTGTGCGAAGATGACCGCCGCTTTTTTTAGGATTTCATTCGCCTCCCGCAGTGCCTTGACTTCTTTCCGCAGGCGGCCCAGTTCCTCGTCCCGGGGCCGCCCGTGTCCGGGGAAGGGGGGCAGTCCGGCGCCTGCCGCTTCCCGTGCCTGCTGTATCCACCGGTACAGCTGGTTCTCGTTGACGCCCAAATCCAGCGCAATTTGACGCACTGGTTTCTCGTGTTTCCCGGCCAGGGCTACTACCTCGGCTTTAAATTCCTTGGTGTATACCCGCCGTTCTTTGTCTTGCTTTCCCATCTTCTTCTCCTCATCTGTTATAATTCCCGCTTATCTTTGTGTCTACCAGTTGGGGTAAGGTCCAATCGGGTGGCTGGAGCAAAGGAAGGAATGGGCGGGACTTAAGAGCATTGGGTGTGTCAGGTGGGCATTGGAGAAACTGCCGCCTTTTTGGTGCGAATGCTCCGAGTGGATAAGGACGCGATGGCCTAGCGATGTCTGGCACTACCTGTACGTTATACCTGCCGGAGTTTGTTTTATGGTATAGTCAACCTATGATAGAAACTACACTCATACATCCGGCAGCCGTGATCTTTGACATGGACGGCCTCATGCTGGATACCGAGCGCCCGGCAGCGGCGCATTGGATACAAGTTGCAAAAACTTTTGGCTGGGACATAAGCGAGGAAGTCATCTTTCGTACCATTGGCGTGGACGCCGCTAGTACCAGAGACGTGTTTATGAAGGCTTATGGGGCGGATTTTCCCTATCAAGATATCAGGACTGAAGTTTCCCGCCGTAACAAGGAAGCGGCTGAACAAGAAGGCATCTCCCATCGGCCGGGACTCATCCTCCTGCTGGATCACCTTGCCCATCTTCAGATACCGTGCGCTGTAGCCACATCGACTGCGCGAGATACCGCGCTTTGGAAACTGCGCAAGGCAGGTATAGCAGACCGTTTTGTGATCAAAGTTTGTGGAGATGAGATCACGCGGGGGAAACCAGCGCCTGATATTTTCCTCCGCGCTCTGGAACAGCTAGGTGAAGCGCCAGCCGATAGTATCGGCTTCGAGGATTCCCCCGCTGGGCTGCAAAGTCTTCATGCTGCGGGTATACGCTCAATCTTCATCAAAGACCTTATTGAACCACCACCTGAAGTGCTTGCCACTGTCTGGAGGCGCTGTACTGATCTCGCCGAAGCAGTGAGCCTATTCGCATAAGTACCCGATACAGCGCTCTGAGCGACTTCATGTCAGTAACCCCATGCCTAAAGGCTAAACTTGACCACAACTTTCACACAATTCGGCGAATAGGTAGATCACTACGTTTGTTCTGGGGTAAAGCATGCGTGCCGCGTAACGTTGTACGCGGCACGCATGATTCTGGGATCAAGTTCAGGGGCTTATGTACTCCAGAAATGTTCCGGCGCAGTACAGCGTTCCTGAACCTACTTCGCGTCCGGCTTTATCAGCAAGCGCAGTTCGTCAAGCTGTTTCTGCTCCACCTCGCTGGGGCAGTCGTCCATGGGGCTTTGAGCAAAGGAATTTTTCGGGAAGGCAATAACTTCCTTTATAGAGGTTTCGCCAGCCATGAGCATCACGAGGCGATCAAGACCGGGCGCAATGCCGCCGTGCGGAGGCGCGCCAAACTTGAAGGCGTTGGTAAGAAAGCCGAACTTCTTCTCAGCCTCATCAGAAGAGATACCCACGATGTTGAATATGCGCTTCTGTAAAGCCGGATCGTGAATACGGATGGAACCAGAGGCTTGCTCATAGCCATTAAGCACGAGGTCGTAGAGGTCGCCCTTCACCGCGCCCGGATCGCTTTCCAGCGCGGCGTGATACTGCTCCTGCGGGTATGAAAACATGTGGTGGGCAGCTTCCCAGCGCTTCTCTTCTTCGTTGAACTCAAACAGAGGGAAGTCCACAATCCATACAAAGGCAAATTTATGGGGATCGCAAAGGGAAAGGTCTTTGCCGAGTCGGAGACGCACCGCGCCCAGTGCGATATTGGCGATTCGAGCGCGGGAATCAGCACAGATAAGGATAAGGTCTCCGCTTTTTGCGCCTAAGCCCTGCACTATATCAGCGGCGTTAGCGGCAAAGAACTTTGAAACCCCGCCCTCAAGCGTCGGCGCATCGCTTGAGCCAACAACTTTCATCCAGGCAAGCCCCTTGGCCTTGTAAACCTTAGCCTGTGTTTCCAGTTCCTCAATCTGCTTGCGGGAATAGCCGGCTTTGCCCGGAACCACAAGCGCCTTAACCGCGCCGCCAGCGATGCTGATGCCCTTTGCCAGACCAGCGGCCTTTTCGCTTTCACCAGCAGCCAGCGCGTCCTTGAACGCCTGAAAGCCGCCGGCAGCTACATAAGGGGCAAAGTCCTGTAACTTCATATCAAAGCGAAGATCAGGCTTGTCCGAACCATACCAGTCCATAGCCTCCTCGTAGCTGAGGCGCGGAAACTTGGATGGAAGTTCGATATTGAGGCACTTCTTAAACACATAGCCCATAAGCCCTTCAGTCATGGTAAGAACATCGTCGCGGCTCACGAAAGACATCTCAATATCAATCTGGGTAAACTCCGGCTGGCGGTCGCCGCGCGCGTCCTCGTCCCGGTAACAGCGGGCAATCTGGAAATACTTGTCAAACCCTGAGACCATAAGGAGCTGTTTATAAAGTTGAGGCGACTGGGGCAGGGCGTAGAATTTGCCCGCGTGTATCCGCGATGGCACTAGGTAATCCCGCGCGCCTTCCGGCGTGGACTTGATGAAGGTGGGCGTCTCAATCTCGTAAAACCCCTGACCAGTCATCCATTCCCGCACGGCAAAGCACACCTCGCTTCGCAGGCGAATCTTGCGCTGCATATCCGCGTTCCGCAGGTCAAGGTAACGGTACTTGAGACGAAGTTCTTCCTTTATATCGCCTTCTTCATCAAACTGGAAAGGAAGCACTTCACAGCGGTTGAGAATGAGGAGCCTTGAGGCAAGTACCTCGACCTCGCCGGTCGCCATGTCTGGGTTCACCATTGCGGCTGGGCGCTCACGGACTATGCCCTCAACCGCGATGCAGAACTCGTTCCGCAGTTCCGCGCTTATGGCAGCAAGTTCCGGCGGCGAGTTCTCGTCCACAATAACCTGAGTAACGCCGTATCTGTCCCGTAGGTTAATAAAGGAAATGCCCCCATGCTCCCGTTTCCGGTATACCCAGCCGTTTAATATCACCGTAGTACCTGCGTCTTTCTTCCGTAGAGCGCCACAGGTATTGGTTCGTTTCATATATTCCATAAAAATAGTATAAGGAATCTGTTGAATCTTAGAAAGAGAGGTCTAAAGCTCTTGACTTCAGATGAACATTAACTTTTAGACTCCACTTATCACATCAATAACGAAGGAGTTTTAGACAATGGCAACGGTATATTTTTCAGACATGGCATACAGCGCGTATGAGGCGGATCAGACCCTGCCGCGCAAACTGCAGCGACAGCTTGCGGCAAGTGGGCTTGGCGATAAGGTCAAGGACAAAAGTGTCGCTATCAAGATCCACGTCGGCTCGGAGATCGGTTACTCTACCATCCCGCCAGTGTTCATGCGTCTGCTTGCCGAATTCGTGAAAGATCATGGCGGCAAGTGTTTTTTCACCGACCACTACATCGCCGGACGTCATCCTGAACAGCGCGGCTATACCCAAGAAAGCTTAGGCGCGCCGGTGCTGGAAGCTTCCGGCCATCTTGGAAAGTACCTGTATACCAAAGAAGTCGAGTGGAAGAGTTTTAAGCACGTTGACATTGCTGGTCTTATCCACGATGCCGACTTCCTCATCGACTTCTCCCATGTGAAGGGACATGGTTGCTGCGCCTATGGGGGCGCGGTGAAAAACATCGCGATGGGCTGCGTGAGCGACCGTACCCGGCGTGAACAGCACGGGCTTGAGGGCGGCCTCAAGTGGAACGCGGAAAACTGTATCCACTGCGGCGCGTGCATCGAAGCCTGTAACCACAAGGCGAACAGCTTTGACAAGGACGGCAACTACAGCGTGAACTTTCACAACTGTACCCTCTGCCAGCACTGTAAGAAAGTCTGTCCAGCGGAGGCCATCACCCTGAGCGATGCCAGCTACCTTGACTTCCAGAAGGGGCTTGCCCTCTGCACCAAAACCGTGCTTGACACCTTTCAGCCGGACAATGTTTTTTACATCAACCTGCTCATCAGCATCACTGCCATGTGCGACTGTTGGGGCATGACCACGCCATCGCTGGTGCCAGACATTGGGCTTATGTCATCATGGAACCTCGCCGCCATTGAAAACGCCAGCCTTGACCAGATCAAGTTTGAGCGTCTCAACCCCGAAGGCGTACCTGAAGGCATCAAGCTCGGCGACAAGGGACACCTTTTTGAGCGACTCCACGGCAAAGACCCGTATTCCCAGATTCGCTTCCTCAACGAGCTGGGACTCGGCGACGGCACGTATGAGTTTGAGATGGTGAAGTAAACCACGACTATAGAGAGAGCCGCGAATAGATACGAAGCTATTTCTCATTAGTGTTAATTCGTACTATTCGTGGACTCCATTCTCAACACTCGCACTTGTCTTAGTGTCTTTCATAGGGCATAGTTAGAGTAGTCATGACCGAAAACCAGGAAAAAGCGCTGTATAGCTTTCTTGAAAACACTGTCTCCCCATTTTCGCTGGAAGATGCCGTAGCTCACATCCGTAAGCATGGTTCTCCGCGGGGGGGACGCCATCTTATCGCAGAGCTTAACAGCCTTATGGAGATTCGCAACATTGCCTTTCCCGCGGGGAACCAGAAGTGGATGTCCCGGCGTGGCTGTTTTGAAAAGGCGCGTTTTGCTATAAGCCCAACACGAGAGGAATTGCTCAACGGGGTACTGATTCCGGGACATCGTTGTACACCCTTTGCCAATCCAATACTCCTGCCACAGGAGTATGAGTTCTTCTGGAACAGCCAGCGTATACCCACTACCACTAGTGAGGGAGACCCTGAAGATTTCTATCCGTACTACAGTATCTTTGGGGAAGAGTATGCTCCCCAATATGTGGCCCGTGATAACCCCGGAAACGAGAAAGCCTTTAACGAAGACCCTTACGAAGACCCGGTGGAGGTTTCCATTCATGTACTTGATATGCGAAACATCTATCGTTCAAGCACTTTCGTACCCGGCGACCGCTTTGAGGTGCGAATTCTGGATTGGAAGAAGGGCAAATTTGCGCTAGAGCGAGTGGCTAAAGACCAGTGGAACGAGGAAGACCTGCGTTCATGGCTTGTCGCGGCGGAACAGGGCTTCATGGAATCATTCGCCGCACTTGGGCCCGGACTGTCTACTGAGGAACAGATTGCCTTTGCCTACTGGTATGGGGGCGAGCGTATGCGAACCGTGCCTGCGTATGCTCTGGAGGAGTTTCTTTATGAGAAAACCGAGCGTATTGAGACTGTGGGCTATGGGATCGAAACCCGTTTCTGGTATGCAGGCAGGGAGATTCCAGACAGCCGGGAGCTTGAAAAAAGCCAGATACTGCCTGACCGTACCCTGCTTGAGGACCTGCTCTTTCAGAAGCGAATTCCAATATCCGAATATGTGGTCATGGCCTATGTGCGGGACGCCCTGTTCCGCGGGGATACTGATGTTGGGCGTGTCATTGAACGGGTCATTCCCCGGTCTGCCGGCTCTCTAAACGGACGGGATCGGAACTTCCTGACAGGCTATATAATTGAAGTCTTTAATGAATTCAGGGATACGTACAATCGTTTCGCGGACAAGAACATTGGACCGATACGCCAGCGGATTGGCGAACTGCATACTGCGGTGATTGATCTCGTGGCGCGCTTGCGGAAGGGCGACCTTGACGAGACTTCCCTGCCTAAACATACGTTTATCATTCTGTCCCAGATACAGGAACACGCTGCAACAGTGCTTGAAGACCTCAACACTGATAAAGAACCGCCAGAATCCGACCTTGAGGCCATCGACAATTCCATTGACAGCATGATTGATACTTACGAGGATATTCGTGAACTCATAAATGAGTCCATGAATAACTTCAGACAGCGGAACTTTTCTGTGGTACGGAACATTGATAGCGACAACGGAGAAGGTCGCATAGTCCAGATTAGCATCACGGGAACCGATGTGTGGCGTCGTCTTGACATGAGCGGCTCGTATTCCCTGCTCGATACACACCGTATGATTCAGGCTTTGTTTAACTGGAAGAGCGCCTATGGGTTCCGGTTTCTGTCCGGGAATAAAACGCTGGATTCAAAACTGTGTCTGAATGAACTAAACGGAACGGAGGTATCTTATGAGTATGGGCCAAAGTGGATTGTGAAGCTCATATTCCTCTCCGCGTCCGGGCTTGTCAAGGGCGTCCGCTGTATCGCTGGCGCAGGTTCTGCGCCGCCTGAAACGCTTGACGGACCAATACGCTTCAGGCGTTATCTGGATATTCTTGAAAACGGCAGTTCGTCTGAAAAGCGAAAAGTCCAGCAAGAGCTAGGCGAGGGTTTTGACCCAACAGCCTTTAATGCTGAAACCTGTAATACTATACTAAAGGAGTTTTAAAAATGGAAAATGATCTGATCGAACTGATTCGACGGGGCGGTGTATTTCGGGATATTCCGGGAAACACGCCAGAGGAAGTGCTGACCGCAACGCTGGAAACCATACCTATACCAGAACCTCTTGACAGCGCTGTACTCCTCAAGGCGCTTCTTGAACGAGAGGCGCTGATGAGTACGGCCATTGGCAAGGGCATTGCCCTGCCGCATCCCCGTAACGCCCTTATCAGCGACCCCAAGAACCAGTTCGTGGTTATCGGCTACCTGCGGCGGGACATTGATTGGAAGGCGCTTGATGGCAAGGTTGTGCATAGCTTCCTGCTCATTGTGTCAGCATCTCCAAAACTGCACCTGCAAACCCTGTCTCGTGTCAACTTCTTCTGTCAGCGGGAAGATTTTCGTACCTTTCTGCGCAACCGCGCATCTCAGGCCGAAATCATCAGGATGATTGAGGATACAGAAAAAGAATGGAAGTAGGATGACAGACAAAAACGTAGCCTTATCTTCACGAGAGGCGCGGATAGAGGAGCGCAAGAATCAGGCGATTGAGGCGCTATCAGCGCAGTTTTCCCAAAATGCTCTGCCGATTGAGGAGTATGAGCGCCTCGTTGAGTACATCAACCGCGTGGAGAGCGAGCGCGAGCTTGCCATTGTTGACAAAATCGTGAACGAGACCGCCCTCTACGCGAGTAATCCGGCCACAATGCCCGCGTCAGTATCCATCACTCCCGCGACGGCTGACGATGGCAAGCCAAAAATCGACCTCGCCTTGTTTTCCAACCGCGAAATCTCCGGCGATACCTTGAACCGCAGGCGCTCGTTTATGGCTCTCTTTGGCAACACGATCATCACGATTCGTGATGGCGAGCTCCCGGTCGGTCGTACCGTACTGCACGTGAACGCGGTGTTGGGCAATGTCATTATCAAGGTTCCACCTTCGCTGGCGGTCAGCATGGAGGCTGTAACCTACTTGGGCAATGCCGTATTGCGCAGTCAGGGACAGCGGCTTCCTAACTCCCCAGAACTCGTGATCACTGGCGGCGCATATCTGGGTAACATTGAGGTGCAAGTATTGAAAGAAAAAAAGCGTTTGTACTAAAGCATCTCCGCTAGGGATGCGACGACGTTATTTTGCCAAGAGTTTTTGGTAAAAACTCAAAGAGTTTTGGGTAAAATGTCAAAGAGTTTTGGGTAAAAACTCAAGGAATTTTTGGGAAAATGTCAAAGAGTTTTTGGGAAATCATTGGGTGAAATTTGCCGGGAAAGCCGTCTGTACTTGCCCGGAGTCTGGAAAGCGCCAAACTCTTTTTCGTAAAGATACTGGACGTGGGGAAACCCAGTCTGGTAAGCGGCAGTCAGAAAGTACATCCGACGGCCTGATACTCATCCCTGAACTTGGGACAGTTAAGGGATGACAGTAGACAGTAGACCTTTGCCGTTATAACCGGAAGGTTCGACAGTAGACAGTAGACCTTTGCCGTTATAACCGGAAGGTTCGACAGTAGACAGTAGACCTTTGCCGTTATAACCG
>JAIRMT010000184.1 GCA_031258505.1 Treponema sp. | reverse complement strand
CAATGGTAAGGACGCGGGTCTGAAGTTTGCGCAGGGCGATGTGGTAACGACCATCATCAAATGCGCGCATGGCGAAACCATCTCTCTCACGCTGGACACGTGCCTGCCCCGCTGCTACTCCCGCGGCTTTCACGTTCAGGGAACCCGCGCCATGTTCTGCGAGGATAACCTGAGCCTGTTTCTGGATGGAGAACACAACAAGTTTGAATTCAAGAGCCGGGAACTCTGGGGTAACGCGGAAACCTACCTGAAGCGTTACGAACATCCCATCTGGCAAGAGTACCTGAAAACAGGTATCAAAGGCGGGCATGACGGCATGGACTGGCTGGAGTTCGACGCCTTTTTTCAGGCTGTGATTGATAACACTCCAGCGCCAATCGATGTATACGACATGGCCGCATGGATGAGTGTATCTGCCCTCTCAGAGGCGTCCATTGCTCAGGCTGGCGCTCCGGTTTCGTTCCCGGACTTCACCAACGGCAAATGGATGAGCCGCAAACCGCTGTAAAACGTTTCACTTAGCTCTGACACCTTCCAATACTCGCTTTGCGGGTATTGAGATGGCGTTCAGCGCTGCCAAAGCAACAGCATAGCCGCCCGCCGGCTTTACCAAAAGCGCCGGGAATCCCCCTGAATTCAGGCATTGGGACTTGTCAAACATGGCTAAAACTCTTTTTTACATGGCAAGAACTCTTTTTTACACGACTAAAACTTTTTTTTACACGGCAATAACTTTTTTTTACACGACTAAAAGTCTTTTTTATACGACTAAAACTTTTTATCAAAACTATCAAGTTTGTTTATAGGGCGTTCATCCTTTCGCAAAGACTCGCCAGTCTTGGCTAAACGGAGAATCTTGTGGAATCTACGCTTGGGGAAGTTCATGTAAGACCATTGCAATAGTTGCAACGAACAGCGAAGCAAGAATCCCCAGCCGCAAGGCATGGGGAATTGTCAACTTCGTAATCGTTCTTCTATAGAAGAAATATCATCAATAAGAATTTTTTCCGCTAAGGGTTTGTCCTTCGATTCAATGGCTTTAAGGAGCGTCCTATGGGTATCATAACGAAATCCCATATAGTTTCCCGGGTTCTGGTCCCAGAAAAGTTGAGCGATTGCCCGCCAGAGCCGGAGGATAACCTTTTCCAGAGTTGAGGTAAGCAGGGAATTCCGCGCCACGGCGTTAAGCGCTAGATGGAAGCGGATATTATTTGACCACCACGCATCAAGGGTAATGGAGGTATCCGTTCTATCCCGATGAGTTTCCTCAATGTTTGCGTACAGATTGGCTGTCTGCGTCGGCGTTATCTGGGCAATGATCTTGTCAAGCATAGCCAGTTCCAGAATACGCCGTAGTTCAGTGGCCTCCCAGATGTCTGTTTCCGTAAACTGCACGATTTGGTATCCAGCGCGGGGTATGCACCGGACTATGTCTTCTTGATTCAGCTCTATCAAGGCTTCCCGTACTGGGGCTTTGCTCACGCCGAACTGTTCCGAAAGTTCCTTCTCATTCAGGATGGTATCTGCTGGATACTGTTTCCTGATAATCCTCTCAAGAATGCCATTGTAAACCTTTCTTTTCAAGCTTTCTTTGCTCATGGTGATTCATTATAGAATAAAAAAAGTTGCTTGACAAGAGATAAGTATACTTCTAATATAATTGTAATATGATTACAGATATACTTGACGCTGAAAGAGGAGCTGCAGACCAAGATGTGTTCGTGGATTTGTTACATAAAGAGCTGCTTGTTGCCATGGGGTGTACTGAACCAGCGGCGGTTGCTCTGGCTGCTGCTTCGGCGCGGCGCGTTCTGGGGGTTCCGCCGGAAACAGTTCTTGTTCGGGCAAGCCGCAACATTATTAAAAATGCTATGAACGTAGGTATTCCAAACACGGCGCTCAAAGGCATAAGTGTTGCGGCGGCTTTGGGTCTGGAAAACGCTGATCCTGCGGCTGGTCTGAACATTCTGTCGCATATCACCCCAGATCAAGAACAGGCAGCCTCGCGGATGCTTGATTCCTGCTGCATAAAACTTGAGCAAGCGGAACATGTCCCGCCAATTTTTATCGAGGTGCGTCTGCAAGCTGGTGAAAGGGTAATCACTGCCCGCGTTCAGGATGAGCATAACAAGGTGGAGGTATTTGACGGGGACAAAAGAATCAGTGCAGCTCTGAGCGAGGCTGAGAAGTATCCCGAAATACTCACGCCATCGCGCATTTTTGCTTTTACTGATTCAGTTCCTCTGGAAAAAATTGAGTTCCTGATCCACTGTGCTGAGGTGAACCTTGAACTTGCCGAGTATTCCATTAAAACCGGTTATGGCATTGGCGTGGGCAAGACGATGTTTGAGGGTTCTGCTGCCAGCGGGGAAGGCAGTCTCTTCTATCGCGGGGCGAGTCTTGCAGCAGCAGCTTCGGATGCGCGCATGGCTGGCTGCTCAAAGCCGGTTGTTATCAATTCAGGCAGCGGCAATCAGGGGATTACTGTGTCGGTTCCGGTCTTGGTCCTTGCCCAGGGCTTGAAACGGAGCCGGGACGAGACTGCGCGGGCGCTCTGCCTTTCCCAGCTTTGCGCCCTGATGATGACAGCGCGCAAAGACAGGCTATCAGCCCTCTGCGGCGCTTTTACAGCCGCCATTGGTACAGGCGCGGGTTTTGTCCGGCTCTTGGGTGGGGACAAACAGGCGCTTATGCGCTGCATTCAAAACATGGTAGGGAACCTGATGGGCATAATCTGCGATGGCGCAAAGGGAAGCTGCGCCTTAAAGATTTTTACCTGCGTTGAAGCTGCCGAGTTAGGAGCAAAGCTAGCTATGGCGGGTAACTCGGTTCCTGAATCCGAAGGCATACTGGGAAACACTCTGGAGGATACCTTAGATATAGTCGAAAAACTTTCCCATGAGGGAATGATCCCGCTGGATAAGATAATCTTGAAGATAATGCTGGAAAAGAGTAACAGCAGCTTAAAAAATCACAAGGAGTATAACTATGAATAAAATAGAACGAATGTGGGCGCTGTTTCGCAATGAACAGACTGACGTGGTTCCCGCTGGCTTCTGGTTTCACTATAACCACGAATATGATGAAGTTCAGATGGCTCAGGCTCATCTGGAAACCTATCGGGCTACGGACGCTGATATAGTCAAGGTTATGCAGGACTATGTCTGTCGGATTGAAACGCCGGTGAAAGTTCCGGCTGACTGGAAGAAGCTGAAGTTTCCCGGAACAGATTCAGCGGTCTTCAAGAAACTGAGCGGCGTATTGAAGCGGATTCTTGACGAGGTTGGCGGCGAGGTTATGGCTTTTCAGACTATGTACGGGCCATTCAAGTCTGCGGTGATTGCCTTTGGCGACGCGCTGCTCATGGCGCACGCAAAGGAAGCGCCTGACTCGGTAGCCGCTGGTGTCGGCATCATCGCTGAGTCTCTAGCAGAATGGGCTGCGGGCTTTATGGACGCTGGCGCAAGCGGTATCTACTACAGCGCCCAGTTTAGCGAACCGGGGCGCTTTAGCAAAGAAGAATGGGAAAAACTTGTCCGTCCGTCAGACCTGCTGGTCATGCAAGCTGCGGCGGATAAAGGCGCCGCAAATATCCTGCATATCTGCGGGGAGCCGGAATACCAATTCAAGACCCGGCCTGAGTGGTTTACCGGCTATCCCTTCTGCATTGTGAACTGGTCGGTAAAGGATAACGGGCTTTCTCTGGAAAGGGGGCGAGAGCTTTTCATCGGCAAGCCTATTCTGGGCGGCATGAACAACAAGGGGAATATTCTGAAAGGACCGGATAGCGCCATTGAGGAAGAGGTGCGGAGTATCATACGCGCCTTCGGGACTTCAGGCTTGATGTTGGGCGCTGATTGCACCATACAGGGTCAGGGCATAAGCCATGAGCGCATTCGCCGAGCTGTGAATACAGCCCATAGCTTTATATGACGGGATATAATGTCCCGCTTGCGGGATACTTATATAGAAAAATTACAGAGAGGAGTTGTTATGAAAAGACAAGTTTTGGTAGGATTGCTTACCGCAGTCCTTTTGACAAGCGGAGCCGCGAATGTTTTTGCAGGTGGGGCAAATCAGGCGACGCCAAGCACGGCTGGCGGTGTAATCACCATTGAGTTCTTCCAGCAAAAAATGGAAGAAGGTCCTCAGCGGGGTTATCAGGCGGTAATCGACCGTTTCCATCAGGAGTATCCCAATTACCGGATTCAGATGAACACAGTTCCAGATGCGGGAACGGTTCTTACCTCCCGTGTGGTCTCAGGGGATATTCCACCGCTGTTTTCCGATTATCCCACGCAGTTGCAATTCAAGGAAAAGGTGAGAAACGGGATTCCTCTGGATATTTCAAACGAGTCTTTCATGCAGCGAGTAAATAAACCTGCTGTTGAAATGTCTCTGGCGCCGGATGGCAAGAGCTACGCCATGCCTCTGTCCCATAACTTCATGGCTGTGTACTATAACATTGATATCTTCAATGCCAATGGCATCTCGGTTCCCACCACTTATGCTGAATTGATCGCAGCCTGCCAAAAACTCAAGGCGGCAAACATATTGCCCCTGGTCTGTTCGTTTATGGACAGGGGGCGCGCCGGGCATATGTATCAGGCAATGAATGCGGCCTGGGCGCCTGACGGGGTTCAGCGCATGGTGGCGCTTATGAATGGCACAGGCTCGGTGAAAGGCGACCCGGCCATCTTAAAAGTGGCGGAACGTACCCTTGAAGTGGTCTCGTATGCCAACACCGATACCTTCGCCATTCCTGATACTGAGATGTGGAATACCTTTGCCAATGGCAAAGCCGCTATGTGTATCACGGGTTCCTATGCTCGCGGTACTATCTTTATGGCAAACCCCAACATTAACATGGGCGCTTTCCCCATTCCCAATGACACAGCGGCCACAACTCCAGTGCTCACTGGAATTGATGCAGCGCTCTGCGTTTCAGCTTCGGCAACTCCCGACCAGAAAAAGGTTGCCCTTGCTTTCCTGGAATTTCTTTCCCGGCCAGAGAACGCACAGCTATTCTGCGATACTGATGGAGCGCCCAGCGCAATGAGCGGCGTGGTTTATTCTGATGCGCGCATAGCGCCGGTAACTACAAAGATGCAAACCGGACCTGTGCGAGACTGGTTTGCCACCTTCTTTCCGGGAAACATTCAGAACAGCATCTACGATGAACTTCAGCAGATGCTGATGGACAAAAACGCAGCCGCCTTTCTGGACAGGCTCGACAGTACCATTAGAATGGGAGCGCAATAGTTAGCCATTACGGAAGACGCGGTTCAGCAGACAGCCTTGTGTATAACTGCGCTTCCGGTTTTCCTGTGTCTAGCAACATTACAAGGAGGCGCAGATGAAAAAGTTAAGTTTGTCGGATAGGGCGGTTTACTTTGGTTTTACGATTATTCCTGTCGCCCTATACAGTGTCTTTTATGTGTTTCAGGTACTGGGCGGGATGTTTTACAGCCTGACCGACTGGAACGGTATGGCAAAAACATACTCCATGAACGGCCTTAAAAATTACGCTTGGCTGCTGCAAAACCCCAATTTCTGGCGCTCACTGGGAACCACCTTCCGCTATTCCACGCTTCTGGTGATTTTCACCCTTGCGCTGTCCCTAATTTTAGCCCTAACCATGGATTCGCTTAAAAATTGGGTTCAGACCCTTGCTAAGTCCATCTTCTTTATCCCGGCCATGCTTTCCGCAGTAACCGTAGCCCTTATCTGGAGCCAAATTTACTACCGGGCGATTCCGGTCATTGGCGAAGCGCTCAACATTGGCGTGTTAAAGGCAAGCCCACTCGCAAACCTCCAAACAACCCTGTTCGCCACAGTCTTTGTAAACGTGTGGCAGTCCGTAGCCATACCATCCCTCATCTTTATCGCTGGACTTCAGTCCATACCTCACGAACTGTACGAAAGCGCCATGATCGACAGCGCAAGTATCTTGCAACGGTTCCATTATATAACTCTTCCGCATCTTATGCCCACGATGGTAGTCAATCTGGTACTGCTGGTAAAAAACGGCTTCACCACCTTTGATTATCCCTACGCCCTTACCCAGGGCGGACCGGCACGCGCCACGGAGGTCATTGCCATAAGTATTGTAAACGACGCATTCAGAGACTATCGTTTTTCCATAGCTAATGCAGAAGCAGTCATACTTTTTATTATCATCGCTTCGATTTCCTTTGTCCAAATCTGGCTTACCAGCAAAGGAGACGCCTACAAATGAAGAAAAGACTCATAAAACCAGAAGGATTCCTCTGGCTTATTGCCCGTGATGTTGTGCTGCTGGCGGGGCTGGCATTAATTTGCGGTCCCCTCTATCTGGTACTGGTCAATTCATTCAAGAGTCTTGAGGAAGCAGGACGCAATTTCTTCTCCTTTCCCTCCCGCTTTAACCTTGATAACTTCAAGCAGCTCTTTGCCACGCAAAACTATCTGGGTTATGTGAAGAATTCCACCCTTATCACGGTCTTATCCATCTTAATTGAGGTAACGCTGGTTCCGTCGGTTTCCTTTGCCATAGTCCGCAATTTTACCAAGCCCTATTATAAGTTTGTGTATTTCTTTCTGCTCATGGGCCTGTTCATACCATCTCAGGTAGTCATTCTACCAGTAACCAAGTTTATGACCAGTATCAGGCTCCTGAACCAGTTTGGCCTTATTGTCCTCTACGCCACATTCAGTTTGACACGTGGAGTTTTTCTGTTTGTGAATTACATCAAAACCCTGCCATACGAGCTTGAGGAAGCAGCCCGTGTTGACGGCTGCAATGTCTTTAAGACCTATACCAACATCGTGCTACCCATGACTGGCCCCATGCTTGCAACCCTTGTTGTGATGGAC
>JAIRMT010000150.1 GCA_031258505.1 Treponema sp. | reverse complement strand
ACACAGTAAGCTCTGCAGCGTACAGTCCCGATGGGCGCAGGATAGCCTCAGTGTTAGGGGAGAAGACCGTCAAGCTATGGGGCATGGAGGATTGAACAACGGCAATGAACACGCCCAATGCCGCCGGTAAGCAGACCTTTGCGGAAACAGCGTCTTCGTTTGTCTCAGAGACAACTTTCCCAGAGGCAAAGACAACTTTCCATTAGGCAAAGACAACTTTCCCTGTGGCAAAGACACCTTTCTCTGTGGCAAAGACAACTTTCCCTGAGGCAAAGACAACTTTCACTGAGGCAAAGACAACTTTCCCTGAGGCAAAGACAACTTTCTCTGAGGCAAAGACAACTTTCCCTGAGGCAAAGACAACTTTCCCTGAGGCAAAGACAATTTGATTTGGGATGGATGTTGGCGCTGGTTATATGGTGTCTGGCACTGGTGTTGTGGTGTCAGACACCAGTGTCAGTAGTACGCTAGTTGGCGCGGCGGACGTTCTGCATGGGGAGCATCCACAGCCACGCGGCGCTGATTGCTACGCCAGTGTAGCGGCGATTGAGGACGCTCTGTTTGGTCGGATAATCAAAGATGATGTACGGGACATCGTTGACGATGATGTCCATGAGTTGCTTCTGTATCTCAAAACGACGCGCCGGATCAACCGTAACGCGCTGCGCCTCAATGAGGCTGTCCACCTCCGGCTTGCTGTAGGCTGCGGCATTATAACCATTTTCCCCCACCTGACTGGAGTGGTACAGTATCTCGATGTTGGCGTTGATGTCCGGGTAATCCGCTTCCCAGCCTGCGAAAATCATGTCGTAATCGCGCTTGCCGTCAGCATCAAACACGCCGCCCGCTTGATAGGTGCTTTGCTCCTCGTTGGATAGCCGCTGTATCTCGACATTGATGTTAAGCGGGGCAAGGGCGTTTTGCAGAAACAGCGCCCGCGAGTTTGATAGCGATGCGGAATTGATGATCACCGAGCAGCTAAAACCATTAGGATAGGCTGACTGGGCAAGGTACTCCTGCGCCTTGGTCAAGTCATAAGCATAAGACGGTGCAGCGCTGAGGTAGGAGCGCCACTGCGCGGCGTGATCGCCGTAAAGCGCGGTTCCAAAGGGTAGTACCGTGCCGAGGGAACCAGCGGTTTTGACAATGTTGCGCTGGAACTCAGGCAGGTTCAGCGCATGATATA
Source organism: Treponema sp. (assembly GCA_031258505.1). GTDB lineage: Bacteria > Spirochaetota > Spirochaetia > Treponematales > Breznakiellaceae > JAIRMT01. The sequence continues at coordinate 13,826 of JAIRMT010000150.1, read as the reverse complement.
CTGCTTTGCGGACATTGGCATCGTCAAAGGGGGCGCGCTGAGTGTTAAAAGCAAGGTAGGTGAGACTGTAGGTGTCAACGCTGGTGAGCGCGAGATTGGGGTCGGCCGCAAGCTGGTCGATCATGTCCAGCGGCGGGTTGATCGTGAAATCAACGCTGCCGTCGCGCATGGCAATGACCCGCGTGGTGTCTTCCGGGATAATCTTGAATACAAGCGTGTCAATGATGTTCGCCGCAACCGCAGTCTTGTCCCAATAGTTAGTGTTCCGTTTCAGCACGACTTCCTGCCCACTCGTCCAGCTCTGGTATACAAAGGGACCAGTGGCGATGATACCACCACTTGCCGTACCAAAATCAGCCGCATGACGCTCAAAATACGCCTTACTGATGATCCTGCCGCCAGCGGTCGTGGGGTAATACTTGAACGTAGCGGAGGGCTTGAGGAGCTTGATCGTCAACTGCCATGGGGCGGTCTGGGTAAAACTCTCAACGTCCTCATACAACCACGAGAAGTAGGTGCCGCCATCGGGGTCTTGCACGCGCTTGAGTGAGAAGATCACGTCGTCCATGGTCATGGGTGTGCCATCGGAAAACACAATGTCATTGCGCACCTCGTAGACATAGGTGAGTTCATCGACCTGCTGCCAGCTTTTGGCGAGCTGCGGCACAATGTTGCTATTCTCGTCAAGGGTAACAAGCCCCTCGGTAATCTGGTTAATCACCGGATTGGTGGTAAAGTCCCACGCAAGTCCCGGATCAACGGCAGCTATGTCCTCGTTGAGGCTCACGGTAAAGGTAATGCCGGAAGTCGCGGCAGTAGCGGCGCTTCCGTCCCGGTTCTGACTTCCCCGCGCGAAAACCGCACCGGTAAGCAGAATAAAAGTGATAGATAAGGCGAACAATCGTTTTGTTATCATCTTGCCATCCTCCATAGAATGATACCTATTTTACAAAGTCGAGCGGGTTTATGGAACACCCGATTCATCGCTGGTCTCTATGCGTTAAACCCGCATATCCAAATCAATACCAGCGCGGGCAACGATCTTGCCGGTAACGAAGTCGCCGACTGTAAGCTGCGTGTTACTCGTGATGACCGTTGCGCCGTCCACCTCTGGGGCCTGACAGAATAGGCGTCCCAGATAGAGGCCCTCTTCCGGGTCAAGCGCTTCTTCAACAAGCGCATCCAGCCGCCTGCCAATAAAGCGTTCCATCCGCTCTTCGCTGATGGGCGTTTGCCGTTCCTCAATAAGCGCTTTACGTTCAGCGGCGAGGCGTTTAGAGACGCGGTTCTTCATGCTATAGGCTGGAGTATTCTCCTCGCGGGAGTAGGTGAAACAGCCGACCCAGTCAAGCCTCGCCTCAGCCTGAAAATCAAGCAGGGCATGAAAGTCCGCGCTGGTCTCACCCGGAAAACCCAGCAGAAACGTGGAACGGAGCGTGGCATCCGGCAAGGCATCCCGTATCCGCCGGATAAGGCTGAGATAAGATTCGGCATTACCCTGCCGATTCATGGCGCGGAGTATGAGTGTTGAGCCATGCTGAAAGGGAAGGTCGAAGTAAGGCAGAAAACGCTTATCTCGACTGATGGTATCAAGAATGTCAAGGGGAAACTGGTCGGGGTGTATATAAAGCAGTCTCACCCAGAACTGGCCATCAAGCCGCGTTATCGCCTCAAGGAGTGCGGGAAGCTGGCTATCGGCGCTATCGCGCGCGGTTTTCCCGAATGAGCCGATATCCTGCCCAATGAGGCAAAGTTCGCGGATGCCCCGCGCTATAAGCTGTCGGCACTCTTCCACAATGTCTGGTATGGGCCGTGAGCGGAGCGGTCCCCGAATCAGCGGAATGGCGCAGAAGGAACAGCGGTTGTTACAGCCCTCGCTAATTTTGATATACGCGGAACCCGGTAAGGAGAGAAGCGGCCTCTGACCCGGCACGACCGGAGTTCCAGCCGCGGCGCTGCCAGTCAGTCTGGACGCGACTTCAGTGATTTGGGCAAGGTCGTTGTTACCAAACAGGCAATCCGCTTCAGCAAGCTCAATCTCATCCGCATAACGTTGGGCAAGACAGCCAGCAAGTATGAGCTTTTTATCAGGGAACAATTTCCGCCATGCAAGAACTGCGTTAATCGACTCCCGTTTGGCGCTTTCGATAAAACCACAGGAATTGATAATGATGAGGTCAGCGTCTTCCGGCTTGTCAGCCGCGAGCCATGAGGCCCCGTTGAGGTGAGCCATCATGGTTTCCGCGTCAACCTGATTCTTTACACAGCCAAAAGGATCAAGGTAATAACGCAATTATTATAACCGTATCATCACAAGCCGGTAACGGCCGTCGTTGTCTCTTACCCAGCGGATATCCACCACTGCAACCTCGCCCGCGCCGCCCAGCTCCACTGGCACGGTACGTCCGCCACCTATAACCTGTATCTTCGTTACTGCAGCATTGGAGACCCATAGCCGAATCCCGTTTTGCGCCTGCATATTGAGCGCATCCCCTCGCTGGAAGTATTGTTCGTTCCGGTCCTGCCGGTCCCGCTCATAAAGAATCTCCCAGCGGAACATGCAATACCCTTGAAAGGCTACTTCCATTGTAAAAGGATAAGCATTTGCCGAGGACAATATCTGCGTCGCGTTAATCAGACCCGTATTGTCAGGCAAGGCCATGGCGCTTGCTACAGCAGGCGCGGGAACTGGCTCCGACGACTCGATAGAAGCGCCACTGTAAAAAGGCAGAGTGCTATCCATCTCAAAACGCAAAAGCGCGCCAGAGTCCCCGGCGTTTTTATCAAAGTCAGATGCAGTGATCCGCAGTTCACCCATGCCGTCGTTGTTGAGGTCAACCCGAACCTCCTGACTGAGGTCGAGAATGATCCCGCCCTCCGGCGTCATAACCGTTACCGCATCTCCTACATTACTCAGATGCAGGGTGTACTGGTTATCCCCATAAGGGATTACGATTGAGTCTCCCGGATAGAAACGCCGTTCCAGCGCGCCTTCGTTGAGCGCATATTCCACAGGTTTTCGAGCTTCGGTAACAACCGGCGCTTTAGTACGGGGAAGATACAGGAAGTAATAGACCCCGCCTCCAGCAGCAACAAGCACTATGACCAGGATAAGCGCGCCAAGTAACATTTTAAGGGGAAGCGTGGAACCTCGCGGTGTTACAAGCTGGTTTATGGGATCAGGTTGGTCCTGAATCTTACCACTTCGGTATTGAAACAACAGTTCCTTATTATCAAGTCCCAGGTATTCGCCATAGTTTTTGAGAAAGCCAAGTATATACGGTTCACCAGGGAAGATATCGAATCGTTCCTCTTCAAGCGCTCTGAGATACTGAATGGAGATATGGATGTCCATACTCACTTGTTCAAACGTGTACCCTTTTCCCTCACGAGTCATTTTCAAAGTATTTCCCAGAGATTCCGCCACAACTCCCTCCATAATAAAACAAAAAATTCTTCCTTAATACTAATCGGTATCCCGAAATAAAAAATTGTTGTACATATTTGCCGTGGCTGGCGCGTCATAGACAAAACGCTGATCAGAGAATCCTTGATTGATTCTGATGTCAGTGAAGTCAAAGCGCACCAGCATATCTGTGCTGGTACGTCCCTCAATGCGTCGTATGAGACGGCTTTCGGGGTTGATATTGAGAATGATTTCCCGAAAGTTCTCAGAATTTGAACGCCGCGTAAGTCGTAGTTTAACAACCTGTTCACTAGAACCGCTTTCAAGCGCCTGTGTCTCAGGCCCGGTAACATAGGCCGCCACATAGTTCTGTCGGAGCTTGCTCAGACCTTGGGCGCTGGCAAGGGAGGCTCCGCTCATGCCGCTACTCACGTCCTGCGTCATTACAGCACGGTACTCCGGCAGATAAATCAGCAGCGACTGGCCATTAAACACAATAACCTGATTCGCCGGGCGGGTAAAGTCAATACGCAGAAGCGATGGCTCAAGGTGGCTAACCGTGCCAACAAGGTCGGTACTGCCAGAACGAATGGCGATTCGCGCCTCATAGTCCTTAATGCCGCTATACCGCTCGCTCACCAGGGCAAGATAGCGTTCCGCAGTAACGATTTCTTGGGCGAACAGGGACGCCGCAAAGAAAACGAACATAACGCTCATAAATCTTTGTTTCATAGGTCGATACTATCTTAAAGCCCTTGTGAAATACAAGATTCTTTGATAAAGAAAAGAGCTTTAGGGAAGAACTTATGAACAAAAAGAAAACACTATCCGCCCTTTGCGCGGTCTTGTCCCTGTGTTGTTATCAAGTTGAGGCGCAGAACCTGGAGCGCGTCCTTCGCGCAGCGGAAATCCCGCCTGAGTATGCTCGTGTTATTCGCAGTGACGGGCAAGCCTTTATGAACGACCTTCAGGTCTGTCTGAGTGGCGACCCTTATCTCCGCTATCTCGTAGATAAACAGCATGGACTGCCGGACCGCTATGAGCCGGATGACCTTGTTGAACTGCGTGGCGGCTCTTACACCATACTGGAGTGGGGCATGTATCTGCGCCGTTCAGCCGCGCTTGCGCTGGAAGAACTTGCCGCTGCCGCCAAAGCCGACGGCGTTACCCTGATGGCCTCATCCGCCTATCGTCCTTACAGCCATCAGGAACGTACCTATGCCCGCAATGTTCGGGAAATGGGGCAAAAGGAGGCGAGTCGCGTCTCAGCCCGTCCTGGGCATAGCCAGCATCAGCTTGGGCTGGTGGTTGACTTTGGCTCCATAACCGACGCCTTTGCTGATACCCGCGCTGGTCGCTGGATACTGGTGAACGCGAGTCGTTTTGGCTGGTCGCTCTCTTTTCCCCAGGGCTATGAAAACATCACTGGCTACAAGTGGGAAAGCTGGCACTACCGGTATGTGGGACGCAATCTCACATACTTCATTGACACATGGTTCGGCGGCATACAGCAGTACGCGCTCCAGTTTATCCATGAGTGGGAACAAGAGCGCTGAATGTCCTTGATAGGCAGGGGAAATTTGGCTATCCTTCCCCTATCTTTATGAAAATATACACCAAGAATTCTATTTCACCGAAGCTCCCGGACGACGGCCTGACCTATCGAAACCTGCCGGAGGTTGCCCTTGTGGGACGACCCAACGTGGGCAAATCCACGCTGTTTAACCGACTTTTGCGAAAGCGCCGCGCCATCACCGACCCTACGCCCGGCGTTACCCGCGATCCCGTGTCCCAGGACACCCTGCTTGCCGGAAAACCAGTGCGGCTCATTGACACCGGCGGCTTCAAGCTGGTGAAAGAGGCTGACGACGCAGGCCGTGAGATGGACGCACTTGTGGTACAAAAAACGCTTCTGACGCTGGAACACGCCGCGCTCATCGTGCTGATGCTGGAAGCCGGAGACCTTACACCCGAAGACGAAGAGTTCATTGAGCTGTTGCGTCCATGGCAAAACCGTCTGCTAGTAGCGGTAAACAAAACTGAGGGCGGCCGGCGGGAGGAATACGCCTGGAACCTGCTGGCCCGCGGCTTTGACAAGGTCTTTATGATTTCAGCGGAGCATGGTGACCATGTGGGCGAGCTTGAGGCGGCTATCGTGGCGCGGCTGGACTTCTCCGCAGTTGTCGTGGACAATGACGCGACGCGCCCCATCCGCATCGCCATTCTGGGCAGGCCCAACACCGGTAAGTCCACGCTGTCGAACCGGCTCACCGCGTCAGCCGCCTCCATTGTCAGCGATGTTCCCGGCACCACCCGCGATGTGGTGGAAGGAACGTTTTTATATAATAGAAGAAACTTTGTTATTCTGGACACCGCCGGCATACGGCGCAAGGCAAAGGTAACGGAGAACATCGAATACTATTCAGTGAACCGCGCCATAAAAGCCATTGATGATGCTGACATAGTTTTTTTACTGATAGACGCGCAGGAGGGGCTTGCAGATCAGGACAAGAAGATCGCGGCACTGGCTTGCGACAAGGGCCGGGGCGTTATCATGGCGCTCAACAAGTGGGACACCATGCCTACGGTCAAAAACACGTTTAACGCCATGGTTGACCGGATGCGCTTCTTGTTCGGGCAGATGGAGTATGCGCCTATCCTGCCGTTAAGCGCCAAAGATGGAACTGGCGCAGACAAGCTCCTGGATATGGCTATCAGGATGTATGGCCAGTTGACCAAGCGCGTCGAAACCGGTGCGTTGAATCAAGCCCTGGCGCGGTGGCTGGAAGAATACCCGCCACCGGTAGGGCCAAGCACGCGCTTCAAGATACGGTATATAACACAGGTCTCGGCTAATCCGGTGAAGTTCGTGTTCTTTGCCTCCCGTCCCCAAGCCATAAACGAGCCATATCTGGCCTATCTCCGCAATCGTATTCGCAAAGACCTCGGCTTTACCCATATTCCGGTTTCGATTGAGGTACGTTCCTCGCGGAAAGCGCGTGATTAGCCGTGGCCTCTTACGCTATTGGGGACATCAAGCGGCTCCTACGGATTGAGACCCACGTCGTCCGTTACTGGGAAAAAGAAGTTCCGCTTATTCAGCCCCAGAAGGACAAGCGGGGCCGGAAGCGCTACTCAAACCAGGACCTCCAGATACTTTTGCGCCTCAAGTACCTGCTCTACGAGCGCCACTTCACTATTGAAGGCGCGCGAGACCAGATTTTCTGCGAACTCGCCGGCGACTACCAGAACCTTCACGCTCAGGTCGCGGCGCTCCGCTCGGAACTTCTCGACCTTTACTTCTTTGTTCATAAAGCTTGAGAATAACACTAACTCAGCGCTGGCGTACTCTAGGTTCCGTGTAAGTTCTTCCCACTCTTTGCCGGTAGGATTGCCATTGCTATAAAAAAATCCAAAATCCCATAAAAAAGGCTTCTCCCCTCTTGCCACACAATAGATAGTGTGATATTATAGTCTTATATAAAATAAGACACTATATATAGGGTAGTATTTTAAGGGGGCAAATTATGCGCTGTCCTCATTGTGGAAGTTTCGATGACAAGGTGATCGAATCTAGGACATTGGCCAACGGTGACGCAATAAGACGCAGACGAGAGTGTAACTCCTGTGGGCATCGTTTTACAAGCTATGAACGCATTGAAGATAAGCAGTTCATGGTGATTAAGCGGGACGGCAGACGGGAACCCTTCGAACGTTCAAAGATCGAGAAGGGCGTTCAGCGCGCGCTTGAGAAGCGGGCAGTGTCTCAACTGAAAATAGAGAGTCTTATAAACGAAATTGAGGACGCCTCAGCTATGTTTGGGAAAGCAAACCATGAGATCGAGAGCGCCGCTATTGGTGAGATTGTACTTGAAAAGTTAAGCAGGCTTGACCGTGTGGCCTATATTCGCTTTGCGTCGGTATACCGGCATTTTGAGGACATTGAGCAGTTTGTCAACGAGATACAAAAGCTTGAGTCAAAATAGTCTTCATCTGAAGATTAGGAGGAACTATGTTAACAAGTGTGGTGAAACGCTCCGGCACGACCGAAGCGTATAACCGTGAGAAAATACGCGCCGCCATTGGTAAGGCGTTTGAGGCAGTCGGCAAGAATGATGTGAGTCTTGAGCGACTTGAATACTTGACCGTTCAAGTGGAAGTACAGATTGAGCAGTTTGGAACTGGAACCATCGGAACCGCAGGTTCTGTCGCTATCGAGGACATACAGGACATCGTAGAGACCGTCCTTATCGAAGCCAGAGAGACGGCGGTCGCCAAGGCGTACATTCTCTATCGCGCCAAACATGAGGCTATGCGCGATGCTCGAAAGCTGATACAGGACATCAATACCACGATGAATGGCTATTTGGACATTGATACCACAATGGATGGCTACTTGAGGCAGAAGGACTGGCGGGTCAACGAGAACGCCAATGTCAACTATTCCCTGGGTGGACTTATCCTTCACAACTCCGGTACGATTACAGCCAACTACTGGCTAAAGAACATCTATTCCGAGGCGGTTGCCGCCGCGCACCGCAACGCCGACTTTCACATCCACGACCTGTCGATGTTCTCCGGCTACTGCGCGGGTTGGTCTTTGCGTCAGCTTATTGCCGAGGGTTTGGGCGGCGTTGCCGACAAAATCACAAGTAAGCCGGCAAAGCACCTGTCAACGCTTATGCAGCAGGCCGTAAACTTCCTGGGCTGTCTCCAGAACGAATGGGCTGGCGCACAGGCGTTCAGTTCGTTTGATACCTACATCGCGCCCTTTGTGAAGGCTGACAAACTCAGCGACAAGGATGTGAAGCAGTGCCTCCAGAGCTTTGTCTTTGGCGTGAACACCCCCAGCCGCTGGGGAAGTCAGGCGCCCTTCACCAACATCACCCTTGATTGGACCTGTCCCGCTGACCTCCGCGATAAGCCTGCCATTGTTGGAGGTAAAGAAGCCGGCTTCACCTATGGCGACTGTGCCGCCGAGATGGACCGCGTAAACCGCCTCTTCATCGAGCTTATGATTGAAGGCGATGCTGACGGACGCGGCTTTCAGTACCCGATCCCCACCTATAACATCACGCCAGACTTCAACTGGGACGGGGACAACGTCCAACTCCTTTTTGAGATGACCAGCCGCTATGGTACGCCGTACTTCCAGAACTTCGTCAATTCAGACCTCAACCCCGAAGACGTGCGCTCAATGTGTCCGCTTTTGGGAACCACCAAAGTATGGGCGCGTTCTAACAAAGACATTCGGGTAACGAGCATCCAGGACATTGTCAACTCAATGCAGGTGAAAGGCTCAGAGTACGAGGTATGGACACACAATGGCTGGGTCCCAGCCAAGGCAGTACAAACCTCCATGACCGACGTATACAAGATTACCCTGAACAACGGCGATCTTGTTTTTATGGGCGAGAATCACCTTCAGCCCACAAAGGATGCCGGTACAGTGAAGGCGAAAGATTTAACAGTCGGGATGTGGCTTCCTTATAACAAGGCGTATATTGAGCCAGAGGAATCGCTGGGCTGTCAGGAACTTGGCTTCGCGGTTGGCCTGTATCTGGGCGATGGTAGCAAAAGTGGTGAAGGCATAAGCTATTCGCTTAACCTTGATACTGATGTTGAAAACGCAGCGCGAGTTATAGCGTTCTGGCGCTCGTTGGGTTATCACGCTCATACGCACTCCGAGGAGAAGCTGCTGTCCGTGCAAATTGGAACCGGTAGTTATAGCTTGATTTCCCGCTATGTATCCGGGGAACGAGCAGTCGATAGGGATATGACCCATCTTGTGTACAACAGCTCCGTAGCATTTCGGGAAGCCCTCATTGAAGGCTATCGCGCCGCCGACGGTAGTAACGAAAACAAGCGTATATACACCTGTTCGCCTGCGTTACGGGATAGTCTACTGTACGTGTTTGCCTCGCTTGGACGGAAAGCGCGATTCGTTTCGGTCGATAAGCGCTTGAGTGATGCGTCTGTCTATTGCATTTCATACACAGATAGGGGCGCGGATGGGGACTTTTTCACCGAAGACGCACAGTATCACTACTATCGCATAAGCGCGATAGAGAACATCGGCCCACAGGCGGGGAAAAACCTCTTCTGTTTTGAGGTCGCGGATGAGCCGCATCTTTTCACCCTTGCATCCGGGCTTATTACCCACAACTGCCGTCTCCAATTAGACAAGCGCGAGTTGCGCAAGCGCGGCGGCGGCCTGTTCGGGTCTGACGAGCTAACTGGATCAGTGGGCGTTGTTACTATCAACCTCCCGCGCATTGGCTATCTTGCCAAAGATGAGGCTGATTTCTTCAAGCGCCTTGAAAATCTCATGTTGCTTGCTAAAGAGAGTCTTATCGTAAAAAGAAAAGCAGTGAACCGGCTCATGGAAAGCGGCCTGTTCCCATACACCAAGCGCTACCTCAAGACGCTGGATAACCACTTTAACACCATAGGTTTGGTAGGCATGAACGAATGTCTGCGAAACTTCATGGGGAGCAACGTTACCATCGCCACTGACAAAGGCAGAACCTTCGCGCTTTTGGTACTGAAGTTTATGCGGAACAAGCTGGCCGACTTTCAGGAACAAACCGGTGAACTCTTTAACCTTGAGGCAACCCCGGCAGAGTCTACCTCGTACCGCCTCGCCCGCCACGACAAGGAGCGTTACCCGGACATCATCACTGCTGGTATGGGCGAGCCGTACTACACGAACTCGACCCAGCTTCCGGTGATGCAGACTGAGGACATCTTCGAAGCGCTGGATATGCAGGAAGCGCTCCAAACCACCTATACGGGCGGCACGGTCTTCCATGTGTTTTTGGGTGAGGCAATCGAGGATTGGCGAAGTTGCCGGGATTTGGTAAAAGCGATAGCGCATAACTATCGCATCCCGTACTTCACGATTTCTCCTACATTTTCGGTATGCCCTATTCACGGCTACCTTATGGGGGAACACTTTACCTGTCCTAAGTGTAAGGACGAAAAGGAGATTGAACTCAAAAGGAGGATCATGGAACTAGAAAACGAACGCAAAGAGGTTCTCGCTGCCGCCGTGTAACGCGGTGAAGTTAAAAAGTGATGTTTGTTCAGCTATGATACTAGTTAGTGGCTGAATACCATACAAAAAGTTATATCAAAGCAAAGTGTTTTATTTATGAAACGATTGGAGGAAGATTCGTTATGAGAAGTCTTGTAGACATCGAAAGAGACTTGGAGGCAGCGCGGAAAGCGCTCGCCTCCGTTGAGGGCAATCCAGCGGAGGTTTACAGCCGTATCGTCGGGTACTACCGCTCAGTACGGAACTGGAACCGGGGGAAGCGCGAAGAATACGGCGAGCGTCTGCTGTATAACGCAGACGCCGCTGTTGAAGCGCCAGTTACGCCGCAGGCTGCAGCGCCTGTGTCGGTTGCCTGCACGCCAGTGGCGCGTGAGGTTCAGGATGTAAATCTTGATTCGCGTGTTCTGCTTTTTGTGCGCCCGGCATGCCCAGCATGTCCTAGCGCGAAAGTCGCGGCTGGTCGTCTGGGCATACCAGTAGACATGGTGAATGCCGACACTGAAGCTGGCCTTGCCGAAGCCGTGAAACGCCATGTACTGTCCACCCCAACCGCGATTCTCCTTGCCAAAGACGGCAGGGAGCTGGGGCGCGCGCGGGACAACGCCAGTATTGCCGCTTTTGGCAAGCTGGTGAGTTAAGTCGCTAATACCGCTTAACCAGCATAGATACAAGGCGCGGGCGCGAGATATACTCACCCGCGCCTTGTATTATCATTTATAAAGTTGTGCCGCTGTCTTTACCGAAGCGTGTCTAAAGGGGATTTCTTATGAAAAATTATATAAATGTGATTATTCTTGGCGTTTCTATCATTGTCTGTGTGAGCATACTGGCAATCAGTTTCGTCATTGTGAAAACGCATCAGAGCGCGTACATCGCTGTTACTGGTTCGGCCACGAAGTCCTTCATTTCAGACCTTATCGTATGGCGCGGTTCTTTTTCGCAAAAAGCCATGACTTCCAAAGAAGCGTTTGAGAAACTAAAGACTGACACCGAATCAGTTAAGGCGTATCTCCTCGACAAGGGCGTTCAGGAGAACGAAATCGTATTCTCGTCGATTGAAATGAATGAAAACTATGAGAAGGAGTATAACCAGGATGGACGAGTTACCCGAAACATATTCGCTGGATACACGCTGACGCAGCGGGTTACGATAGAATCAAGCGAGGTTGATAAGATTGAGCGTATTTCTCGTAACATAACCGAGTTAATTGACTTGGGTATACAATTTTTCTCACTCAGGCCCGAATACTATTACACAAGGCTCGATGAGTTAAAGCTAGATTTGATAGCGAAAGCCACGGAGAACACCCGAATACGGGCGGAGACCATCGCAAAAGAATCTGGTAGCAAGATTATCAAACTGCGCTCGGCGAGTCTTGGCGTATTTCAGATTACGGCGGAAAACTCATCGGCGGAATCGTACAGTTCTGGCGGCGCTTTTGACGTGATGTCAAAAAACAAAACCGCGTTCATAACAACGCGGCTGGAGTACATTACAAAATAACAGGGAACGTCGCTGACACCAAACAGAACAGAACATCTCTGACACTAAACAAAAACAGTGTCTGGCACAAAGGATGTCAGACACCATGAAGAATCGCGGATAATTTTAAGAAATGAATTTCAACACTGACTTGTCATAATCTGCGGGTGGGATGTAGCCAAGCAGGTCAATACAGGTCGCGGCAATGGAACTGATGCCCAACCCCTCGTTCAGGGCGCTCTGGTCGTACTCGCCCTGGCAGGCTGGGTCGTAGACAATGCACGGCACCGGGTTGAGGCTGTGGCTGGTCTTTGGCTTGGGCGTACCGTCAGCCTTGCGCGAGACTGCGCCTGTCTTCTTGTCATGCTCGAACATATCGTCGCTATTGCCGTGATCCGCAGTGATGAGCATAATGCCGCCAGCGTCTTCCACAGCTTTGGCGAGACGGCCAAGCTGGAGGTCCATCGCTTCCATTGAACAAACCACAGCCTGATACACGCCAGTATGCCCAACCATGTCGCCATTGGGGAAGTTCAGGCGGATGAAGTCGTACTTGCCGGACGGAATCGCTGTGAGTACCTCATCCGTGATGTCCGCGCACTTCATCCACGGACGCTGTTCAAACGGAAGCACGTCGCTCTTGATTTCGCGGTAGTCTTCGAGCTTGTCGTCGAACTTACCCAGCTTGTTACCATTGAAAAAGTAGGTAACATGACCGTACTTCTGGGTTTCAGAGATGGCGAGGGTGCGGACGCCGGTAACAGCGAGGTATTCGCCCATGGTACTGTCAATCGACGGCGGGTTGACGAGGTAGCGCTTGGGGACGTGGGTATCGCCATCGTATTCCATCATGCCAGCGTAGCAGACTGTGGGACGGCGGCCGCGGTCGAACTTATCAAAGACCTCTTCCTCAAAGGCAGCGGTGATCTCAAGGGCGCGGTCTCCGCGGAAGTTAAAGTAGATAACCGAGTCGCCGTCTTGGATAGCTCCGATTGGCTTGCCGCTATCGGCTATGACGAACTCTTTCAAGTCCTGGTCGATGATGCCGGGGATTTCCTTGCGATAAGTCTCGACAGCTTCATGAGCGCTTGCGAACTGTCGCGCCTTACCATGAACGTGGGTGTCCCAGCCTCGATGAACCATCGTCCAATCCGCGCCGTAACGGTCCATGGTGATCCACATACGCCCGCCGCCGCTGGCAATGCGGGCGTCGAAGTTTGCAGCATCCCCTTGTTCTTTGAGAAACGCCTCAAACGGATCAATGTACTCAAGGGCGCTGGTTTCGCCGACGTCGCGGCCGTCAAAGAGCGTGTGTATGCGTACTTTTTTGACGCCATCCTTCTTTGCCTGTATGATCATGGCTTTGAGGTGGTCCAGATGGCTATGGACATTGCCGTCAGAGAAGAGTCCGATGAAGTGCAGGCTGCCGCCGCTGGTTTTCACGTTGCTGGTGATTTCCTGCCACGCCTTGCCCGTAAACATGGCGCCGGTTTCGATAGACTGGGACACCAGCTTTGCGCCCTGGCTGAACACTCGTCCACAGCCCATGGCGTTGTGTCCTACCTCGCTGTTACCCATATCATCGTCTGAGGGAAGTCCCACAGCCTTTCCATGCGCCTTGAGTCGAGTGTGAGGATTCTTTGCAGTGAGCGCGTTAAGGTGATCCATCTTTGCATCGACAACCGCGTCGCCTTCTTTGTATTTTCCATATCCAACGCCATCCATGATGACAAGTAGCAGCGGCCCTTTTCGGCCTTTCCACGCGGGATTCTTCGCTAATGCTTGCATAAAAACTCCTTAGTCTTAGTTAGATCAGAATAGCATTCTTTGGGCGCTTAGACAAGGAAGGATGGAACAAATCCAACGCTGATATGAGGCGC
>JAIRMT010000133.1 GCA_031258505.1 Treponema sp. | reverse complement strand
CAGGCTTGGAAACAGGCTGTACCTGCCAGCGGGTATGAAGTTATTTGACGAAATACACCTCTCGTCCATTCAAGGCTTGAATCGGACGGTTGTTACTTGCATAGAGGGACGTAAAGGCTTGAATCTGGGCAGGCGATAGCTCTATTGCTTCAGCAGCAATAGTCCATTTCACTCCTTCAGTACAGGGCGGTGTGGTGAGGGAACCTTCATACCGATACACGCCTTGGGTATCACTGAACAAGTCCGCCACGTTAATTTTCACTTTTGGTTTGACTGAACCTTCATGGGTAAGCTGCTGGGGTAGCGCGGCAAAAGCTTCTTTGAGCGCCTCGTTCTCCGCTCCTTGGGCAATCATGACCCCGATGACTGCTAGATTCCCTTGCGCGTCTTTATGAACGAGGTGCAGTTCCATAGGGAAAGGCTCGCTATCTATCTTATGCTCGCTTGGAGCATGAAAATGGAACTGCTGCAATACATAAGGTTCCGCGCCATCAACGCTTATATAATTGTCCTTAGTGAGCGGCGCTAGTTCAATGGTATGACCGTTGTTTTCCACTTCAAACTCAGTTTCCTTGTATGCAAGTACAAGTTGACCAGGGGTATCATTGGCGGGCGCTCTAAGCTCCGCCGTAACAATGTCAATGGGAGACTGTGATTTGCCGTCTTTTGCAAGAGCATAAGCAGGGTCCAAGGTATGCCAATACTCTGGGCCGGTGTCTCCGGTATAAGTCCAATGTTTCGCCTCTTCAGTGTGTACGGGTGGAGCCTGCACTGTTGACTGGTGTGTAGCGGCACAGGCGCACAGCAAGAGCGGATACAGACTCAGAGCTGGCCGCGGCGACCTAGGCAAGCAACTGAGTAACATATTCGTTTGTTTAATCATATTTTCTCTCCTTGAAACTCTATATGCTATACTCCGCTTCTTCTTGTCAAGAATCCTACTAGTGAGCCAGAAGAAACGCGCAGGGAACTGAACTTGCTATGCGTCTGTCCTGTTGTATCCCAGATCGCTGACGGGGCGCATATTTTTGTTGACAGGGGGCATAATCCAATACATATACTACAACCACAGGAGGTATGCGGCAGAGCAATAGGTACGAAAAGTTTAGGGGACAAGCTCCCGCGGGAAAAGTTTGAATAGTCTGTTCAAATATGAGGAGGCGTTTCAAGAGGTTCGTCTTGAGACTGATTTGCAATGTATTTCTTAAGGAGGAAGATGTATGAGTTTTTTTGAAGCAGCCAATCATTGGCTCGTTTATGTGCTGGTCGGTATCGGAGTATGCTTCGTTGCTGTTTTTTCTCTTATTTCCATGCGAAAGTCATGGAAACGCGCCCTTGCTAAAGGTTGGAGCGACGAGAAGCTAAAGGGCTTGGTGAAAATGACGGTTTCAGCGACTTTTGTACCGTCGCTTTCTATTGTTATTGGGGTATTCTCTCTGGTTGCTCTGTTGGGTGTTCCCTGGCCCTGGTGGCGGCTTTCGGTGGTCGGTTCCTTAACCTACGAAACTATGGCTGCGGATATGACTGTTAAAGCAATAGGGCTTGATTTAAGCCGGCTCTCGGAAGCCAAGGCTGAACATTTTGTCCTGCTGATGTACGTTATGTCCTTGGGTATCATGGGAGGTATGTTCGTTTCGCCGTTTATCACGAAATCTATCCACCTAGGCTCTATGAAGATGAAAGCTGGAGACAGCCGCTGGTCTGTTTTAGCTGGCTCAATTTTCTTCACCGTGATACTTGCGGTTTTCATTGTGCCTATCTTTCTCAACTTCAGGACTACAGGCTATATCCAGATGCTCACCTTTGTTACCAGTTTAGCCATTACCATCGTGTTGAATCGTATTGCGGTGGGGAAATGGACTTTTCTGCGGAACTTTATCCTGGCCATAAGCCTTGTGTGCGCCATGGCTTCGTCTGTGCTGTGGAATGCTATTTTAACGTAAGGAGTTATCCATGAGTGATAAAAAAGAAAAGAACAGTCTGGGTATTGACCCGGACGGCATGGCTCATCTGAACGCCATGCATCGACTTGGGCGTATTGGTATTGTATGCGCTATTGTCGTTATGCTGGGGATTCCCACTATTGTGGGAATCTATTTTAACGCCTTGCCCTCAATAATTCAGGTACTGACAACTGCTGTCGGGCTTCTTGCCCTCTTTGTTCCCGGAGCGTTTTCAGAGACCATTGCCTTTTCACCCATTCTGGGAAGCTCCTATTATCTGGCGCAGATCACGGGCAATATATCTAACCTGAAGCTCCCTATTGCCAAGACTGCTCTTGAGATTCTTGATATTGAAGCAGGCACCGAAGACGCGGATATTGTTACTTCTATTGCGGTAAGCGTGTCGAGTTTTGTTACCATTGCGGTCATTGTGGTAGGCGTCATTCTCTTGCAGCCTCTCCAGCCCTTGTTGAACCTGCCGGTGTTCAAGCTGGCGTCGGGCAATATCGTGCCGGCGCTCTTTGGCTCCCTTGTGGTGGGTTCTCTAAGCAGTAAACTAGGCGGCGGCGTTACTTGTTGGGGACGCTGGAAGGTTCCGGCCATTCTCTTTGTGATTGTTGCGGTGGTCTACCTTATTGTTGTGTACGGCATGAATAACAGCATGGGCTTTGCCCTTTATCAGGGCTTTTTGATGTTGGCGCTGATACCTATTGGCTGGTTCAGCAACAAGTGGCTCTATAAAATCGGCCAGATCAAGGTATTGCTGCCCGGCGAGGAGTTGAGGTAAACGATGAGTAAACAACGAATTGCTGAGTTAATCGACAAGAAGGCGGCGGTCTTCACTGCTTTGAACGACAAGATATGGGAATATGCGGAGCTTCGCTTTGGGCTTAAACAGTCGGCGGATGCGCTCTGCGCGGCTCTGGAAGGGGAAGGCTTTCGCATTGAGCGTGGCGCGGCTGGTATGGCTCATGCCTTTATCGCCACATGGGGAACGGGCGCGCCTGCAATCGGTATTCTGGGAGAATACGATGCGCTGCCGGGCTTGAGTCAGCACGCGGGCGTCCCGGAGAAGAAGCCTGTGAGCGTCGGGGGCAATGGACATGGTTGCGGGCATAGCGCCCTGGGCGCGGGATCGGCTGCTGCTGCTGTAGGGATCAAGGATTACCTACAGGAGAAGGGGCTTGCCGGTACAGTGAAGTATTATGGGTGTCCGGCGGAAGAGTCTGGTTCTGGCAAGGCTTATTTGGCGCGGGCTGGGTTATTCACGGGTCTTGACGCGGCGCTTACCTGGCATCCGATGATGGAAAACTCGGTGTGGACCATGAGCAGCCTTGCCAACTATCAGATATTCTTCAGCTTTAAGGGAAGAAGCGCGCACGCCGCTGCAGCTCCTGAAAACGGACGGAGCGCCCTTGACGCAGCGGAGTTGATGAGCGTCGGGGTCAATTACCTGCGGGAACATATCATCCAGGAAGGCCGGATTCACTACGCCTATACTGATGTGGGCGGCGGTATGCCAAACGTGGTGCAGGCATCTTCGGAACTCCTCTACTTTATCCGCGCACCCAAGCCTTCCCAAGTGCAGAGTATTTTTGAGCGTGTGGTGGACATTGCTAAAGGCGCGGCTCTTATGAGCGGAACCACCATGTCTCTTCGCTGGGACAGCGCCGCAGCGAATTACCTTGTGAACAACACCTTGGGCAGAGCCATGCACGCCAATATGAACGCCTTGGGACCGCCTGCATGGACTGAGGATGAACTCGCCTTTGCGCGTTCCTTTCAGGCGACTCTGGACGAAGGCGCCCGCGCAAGCATACCGGCGGCGCTTGCCCGGTATTTTCCCGATGCGGATCGGGCGGCGCTTGAGGCTATGGCGGCCAAGCCCATACTGGACGACATTGTTCCCTACAAGGAAACCGACCGGGTGTTGCCCGGTTCAACAGACGTAGGGGATGTAAGCTGGCAGGTGCCGACGGCACAGGTCTTTACCGCCTGTTATCCTCAAGGAACCGTGTCCCATTCATGGCAGCTTACAGCCTGTGGGAAGTCGTCCCTTGTGCATAAGGGGCTTATTCAGGCGGCAAAAATAATCGCCTTTACTGCTGCGGATATTCTGGAAAACCCCTCACTTGTGGCGGCAACTCAAACTGAGTATCAGCAGCGGCTGGCCGGTGAAAGCTACTGTTGTCCGATTCCGTCTGAGGTTAATCCTGAAGAATAAGGCGTCCCGGCGGTTTAATGCGCTGCTTTAGCATCCCTGAAGAACAGGAAACCCCGTTCCCCTGATACTGATAAAAGGGGAACGGCAGTTTTCCATATAAGTACGCGCAACATATCTCAGAGCAAACCTTGAAGCGGTTTTTCTCGTTACCAGCGCCTTTGTAGGATTGAATATAATGTTGCATTGTATAATATATGGTATACTAGTTAAATGTATACGCGGGAAATACAAGCGCCCAGAAGCAGTCCGGTTGAGCAGGGAAAGCCGCTCCAAGGAACCTGGGTTACGCCCTTTAAGACCATCAATCTCCTCGATATTGAGCGGCCATTCTTTTTCCCGTTCCCCAAGTGGATACAAGACCTGCGTCTCAAGGAATGGGAAACCTTTCTGATACAGGATGAACGGTTTTGCCTTAGCGCCTTATTCGGTAACTTCAAAACCTTTCGTTGGGCGCAGGCGTTACTCTATGACAAAGGAACCAAACAGTGCCTCAAGTTCAGTAAGTTTCTCCCGTTTAGCGGCTGGCATATTCCTTCGACGCTCTCCAATGCTTCTATAGATAGCCATTCTTATAAGTTCTTCTTTCGTATCCATAATTGGCTTGAAGCTGATACCATACGTTTTGACCTTCACATTGACGAGCAGCGAAAACGAAGCGCGTTTACCGCGCACATGAAGTATGATGTCAATCAAAGCAAGACCACACCGTTAGCAGTGAACCTTCTTTTCTCCGAGCGGCGCTGTATGAGCGCGTTTAAGGTCATTTGTCCGATGCAGGGGGATATCGTGTTTGACGGACGGCATATTGTCATGGATAAAGAGCATACGCAGGGTTTCTTTGGCGATTTCAAGGGCTACTTCCCTTATCAGACGCGGGCGAAGTGGTGTACCGCATTTACTATTGATGAACAGGGGCGTTATGGCTTCAGTATTGCCGACAATCAAACAAAGGAGCCTTTTACGAATAACGAGAATGCGCTCTGGGTGAATGGACGCCTTACCCTTCTGCCGCCAGTCCGTATTACCATGCCCAAGGGGCCTGACTCGGACTGGATCATACAGGATATGGAAGGTATGGTAGACCTTGTGTTTACGCCGGTGGAACCGGTTCATAGTGTTTTGAATATACTGGTGGCAAAGTCAGAGTATGACATGCCATTAGGTTATTTTAACGGCATTCTTCTTGACGCTGAGGGAACGCGGATTCAGGCGCGTCATCTCTGGGGCGTTGGAGAAAATATCTATCTGCGGGTATAAGCATGGCAAAAGAAAAAGCAATATATGAGCCTGGCGAGCTTGATCGGGTTCGTAACAAACTGGGCGTGATTGATGAAGGTGAGGCCAAACGCATGGCTGAAGTGCTGGGTGGGGATGTGGGTGTGGAACGCTCTGCGAATCCGCCTGATCCAAACAAAATCGCCCCCATTGTCAGACGAAAGTCTTCTGACACAACGGCTGCCCCACGAACCAAAGGTGATGCGGCTATTGTAGGAAAGGCGCAAAACAAAAAAAGCGCGTCCTCGAAAAAATCCTCAACCGCGCAAAAACAGGCAAGCCAGACCGACGATGATCCCAAGGTTCCGGTTAAGGCCAACTACTTTGAGCGGCTCAGAATGGACCGGTACGCGGCTGAGGAAGAATTTGAAGTGAAATCCCTTGCGCAGGTGTTATTTGCGACATTCGCCTTCTTTGGCCGTCCAACTGATTATGTCAACCCGGCTTTCATAACCCGACGTATGCCCGTGTACTATAAGAAGATTGAGGTGCTGGTACATTCGACGCGGGCTATGTTTCCCCGCAACAACCGGAGCTTGAATGATAAGTTGAAAAGAACATCTCTCTTTGTGTTTTCCGTCCTTGATACCATAAGGTATTGGAACATTGAGCGGATTGCCGGAGACCTGGCTCGAATGCAGGCCAGACCGCGTGGCGTCAAGATCAGTGAGTTTAGCGATATTCTGCGTGCCGTGTATAAACCTATCTTCATCATGGAACGCCTGAATACTGAGGCCCATATCAGAGAATCGTATAAACTACTCTACCGTCTGCTGTTTATCGAAGACCCGATCAATGCGAAGAAAAAGTACGAAGAGCTGATCGACAATGCCATGGATGCCTTTATCTCGATAAAGGAGAACATTCATTACATGCTCTACCCGCTCCTGATGAAACTGCTTTCCAGTACCTTTGTTCCTTACCAACATTTCTTTACCGAGCGGAGGAAGCGTTTTCTAGCCTTTCTCAACGTTACAGAAGATGAGCGAATCAATCCTGTATCATCAGTACAGGGAGAAGAAAAAGCTGAAGATGGCGAGGGTGAAGCGGACGACGATATGGCAGAGGGTGCGAAGGATACTGCTG
>JAIRMT010000082.1 GCA_031258505.1 Treponema sp. | reverse complement strand
CGCCGGTCTCCGGCAAGGAGCTTCCCCATTCCCGTTGGACGCGGCGGCGGAAAGAACGCTTCAGCTTTGACGGCGACAGCGGCAAGACAGTGTACTTCTGCATCCGCTATGAGAATAGCAAGGGCGAAGCTGGGGAGTTTGGCCCGATATTCTCTGCGGTGATTCCGTAGGCTTAATAGTGAATAATGGACGGGTTTTGATGGCCGCGTGTTGTTACCTGAAAACCGCTCATTGTTCATTGCTAAATGATGGAGATGCGCCGCATGAAATGCGCTACGCATGGACGGTGTACAAACGCGGAAGGTGTTCCATAAAAGCGGCCGTTGGCTGTGGGAACCGCCGCGAAAGAAGAGGAATGTATACGACAAGGTTCGTATACAGGTAGTTATGTGCCATTGCCGCAAAATAAATTACGTTGTAATTTTGGCAATCTGGTAACATAATGTTTCGGTTGTTTGGAGTATGACGTATGAAAACAAAAGAAATTTTCGGTTTTGATTTTGGAAAAGCCTTTACTTATGAAAATGGTTTTTATTTAACCAGTTCCCCGTCCCGAATCGCAAAAAGCATTGTCCATTATGAATTGTATAAAAGAATTATTGATTTACCTGGGGAGGTAATTGAATGTGGCGTTTTTAAGGGAACTTCATTAATACGTTTCGCAACGTATCGGGAAATACTGGAAAGTCCGTTTTCACGAAAAATAATAGGTTTTGATGCTTTTGGAAAGTTTCCCGATAATGTTTCAATGGAACCTGATAAAGAATTTATAAAGCGATTTGAGATGGAGGCTGGAAACGGTATTTCAAAAGAAGAATTGGAAAGTATTTTGGAATATAAAAAGTTCCAAAATATTAATCTAGTAAAAGGATTTATTCCCGATGTATTTTCAGAATATTTTAACAAAAAACCTGAAACTCAAATAGCTTTGTTACATATTGACGTTGATGTTTATGAAGCAACAATGGCAAGTCTAAAGAATTTATACCATAGGGTAGTAAAAGGAGGTCTAATTATTTTTGATGATTATGGACAAGTAGCCGGCGCGACCGAAGCAATAAATGAATTTATAAAATCGTTGGATAAAAGTTCCAAAGTAATAAAGAAATTACCGTATAATTATATACCGGCATATATGGTAAAAGAATAAAAAATGGTACATGCGGCAACGGCACATAACAGGTCTGTTTATGCTGCGCCGCTAAAGCGGCTTGGTCTTCCGTTCGCTAGGTCATTCCGCTACGCGCCCCAGCTACGCTGGGGAACATTCCCACGCTCACTCCAGACACATTTGGACGGCACGAAACCCTACGGGTTTCTTTATAGTGCGGCCGGGACGTTAGACGCCATTTTGCCTGAGACTCATGGGTATTCTTAACTGGGAGTGCAGACAGATACCAGACACGAGGCGGCCTGGACACAATGGACGGTACCAGATCGCCGATGTTGTGAAAAGCGCCTTTGGTGTTGGACTTTAGTCTGCTTTTTCTTTCAGCATTAGTCGATGCTGGACTACCAGCGCCGGGTGAAGCAAAAACGATGTTTAACGGGCTACTGAAGAACGCCGAGCAAGCGCTGTCTGCATAGTAGGCAGGACCGTGTAACCACGTATTACCACACATCAGACGAACGAAAGCGTGTTGTAGAGCGCGTGCGCCAGGGCAATGCCATGAAAACTTTTTTTCTTCCATACAATAAGCGAGAGTACGACGCCGGCTAGCGCTGCGTTTAATACGCCCCACAGCCCTTCATACCGATGGCACAGGGCAAAAAGAAGCGTTGATAGGGCGATAGCTGTTCCGCTAACAATGCCCACATTCCACAGTTTCAGCGGCAGGTAGAGACGGAACCAGCTTTCCTCAAGATAGCCGGTCCCCAGACAGGACAGGCATAACACGAACCAGCCCACTGCATCGTCCGGCGTTTCCAGCGTCATGCTTTGCGGCGTGAACAGCGACGACAAGGCGCTCAACAGCGAGGCAATGGCAATGAGCGCCGCGAGGCTGAGACCGCAGATGAGCAAGTCGTGCAGACTGGGTCGAGCAAGGGCGCGCGCGGCTTTCTCGTTCCTCAGCAAAAACCAGACAAGCGCCAGCGCCGGCAAGTTGTAGGTGAAAAACCGAAACAGATGCTGGGCGCTTGAAAACGAAACATTGATCTCACCGGCGCTTGTCATAAGACCAGGGAGAAAGAGGACGAGGTAAAGAATAAGCGGCTCAAGCAGAGAGCGCATTTTCTGGCTAAACGGTTTCACCAAATAGAGGATACTGCTCCAGAACTTGTAAAGCAATCCCCGCACTCGTCATCCTATAAGCAGTATGCGATTTACTTCGTTGCTAAGAGAATACCTTTTTCCGGCGAACTGCGCGATCTGCGGCAGGATGCTGCTTGACCAAGACGAGTGCTGGTATGGCTTGTGCCATGTTTGTATACCGTGCTTTGGTCTTGACCTTGACGCGCCGCGCTGTTCTGTCTGCGGACGCCCTCTCATTTCTGAGCAGGGACGTTGTATGAGTTGCCGCCGCGACGACGATCACGCATTTGATCAGACGCTGGCGCTGTTCCCCTACACCGGTCAATACCGAAAACTGCTTAGTGCGTTCAAATTCGACAAGCGCCGCGTACTGGGTAACTTTCTCGGTGAAAAACTGCTGGAAAGCCTCACGTATTTTCCTGATCTGGATGCTGATACTGTGTTAACGCCCGTACCGCCGCGTCCGGGGAAGCTCAGGAAAACCGGCTGGGATCAGATTGCCTGTCTTGCCGCGATACTTGAGCGGACAAAAAGCCTTTCAACGGCTTTACCGGTTTATCGCTGTCTCAGGCGTCTGCCATCACAAAGCCAGAAGGAACTGAGCCGCGATATCCGCAAAACCAACCTGCGGGGACGCATTCACTGCACAAAAAAAGCGCCGCGCCGCGCCATTGTGTTTGACGACGTGATTACCACTGGTTCAACGTTGGACGCCTGCGCCATTGCGCTCAAGGAAGCTGGCGCGGAACAGGTATACGGGCTGTGTCTGTTCTATACATGAATTTCATTGGCGAAAGGTCTTTTGCTCAGTTTTCACAGCGTGTCGGGCGAGTCCAGAGCCGCCGGGAGTTGCATGAAAGTTTCGATATAGCCCATGCGACGTTTTTTGACGTTGATGTTCATCAGAGCATAGCCATCATCCTCATAGATACGGAAGCTCCTGATGGAGATTGGGTCTTGGGGGGAAAGGCCGGCTTCATCAGCTATGGAACCGCGAATGACTTTTTGCACAAGATAGGCTGAGAATATGGAGTTGCCGACTGTGGGAGTGAGGATAAGGCCGAAGAACGGGGCGGCCATGCGCTCACGGCTGTCCTGCTTTGCCGCTTCCACGAGCGGGAGCTCAGGACGGACTACGGATTGAATGACGTGGTGCGCGCCATCCGCAGTCTCAAGCGCCACCAGTTCACCGGGGCGCGTGGGATAGAGGATGTTTTGAAGTGTGGGGATAAACATTCCCTGGGCTGCGTTTATGGCTTTGCCATTGACGCTGACGATCACAGTGTTTTCAGGGACCTGTTGTTCTGCTGCTGGGGTGTTGGGAGCGATGTAGATGATTTCTGCGCCGGAACTGGTTTCCGCGAGGCTGAGGCCAAGCCAGGGACGCTCGGCTTTGCCGCCTTTGAGCATAGCAGGCAGCGCATCAAACAGCCGGGAGCCGGGAATGGCGAAGTTAAGACCCTGATACTGGGCTATACCGGCAAAAACAACGCCGACGAGACGACCGCCCGGATCAAGCAGGGGACCGCCGGAATTGCCTGAGTTCACTGCCGCGTCTATCTGGATCACCTCGCCAATCTGGAGCAGGCGTCTGCCAAGCGAGGACACAATGCCGGAAGTAACGGTTTTTTCAAGGCCCAATGGCGAACCAATGGCGCGAACCGCGTCTCCTACATCCGGCACAATCCAATCAATAACCGAAAACACATACTCAGGGTCTATCTCAACCTTGAGCAGGGCAAGGTCCATGGCCTTGTCCCAACCCAGAACCTTTGCGGGGATACGGACACTGGAAGCATCGCCCATGCGGATATACATGCGGGAAGAGCCTTCATACTTTGGATCAACCTCGCTGGCGATCACATGGTAATTGGTGATGAGCAGGCCGGAGTCGTCCACGAAAAAGGCTGAACCAAGAACCCAATCCGCCATACCCACACCATATTCAATGCGGATACCGCGATCAACAAGCACTGTAGCAACGCCTTTGATCATGGCGCTGACGCTGTCCTGGCCTTCGGCATAGGCGCGGTCTTTCGCCGAAACCTGAACAGAGGTGTCAGAGGTATGGTTATCGATAATGTTAAGAAAAAACGCGGCGGTGCGGCGCTGTCTCACCTGAACGGCTCGCTCAAGAAAGGGCAGGGCATCTTCAGCAGAAAGCGGCGCACATTCATGGGAACGCGCCGCAGCAAGAAACGCGGAAAGGTTGTTACTGTCGAGGAGTTCTTGTTTCGCGCCAGAGAGCAGCGTTTCCGACTCTGTGTCCGCGCTCTCAAGCTGTACGCCAACGCTGGCCAGGGAGCGGGCAAGCGAGGCTGCGTCGTCCCAGCGTTTTTCACTGATGGCCAGGGCTTGCGCGGTTTTAAGCTGTTCAAGCGCTTCCATATAAAAAGCGTTTAGTTGTCCCTGTGTTTCAGGAGTGATTTCAGCAGCGTAACGGCTTTCGTAAGCGCCGATAAGGTGAATCGCCAGAGCCGGGTCTTTGTAGACAGCGCTGTTAATGTCGTCAAGCCGGAACACATTGGCTGGCTTTGGTGGAGTAAGCCTCGCCTCCCGCTCGTCCACTGAGAGACAGGAGAGTAATGCCAGAACAACTATTCCCAGTAATACCGTTTTTTTTATAACCATGCTTTAATTAACCTGTTCCCGTATTCCATCCTGATTGAAGTCCCAGAAGCGCAGTATTACACCAGCGCTGTGCTGTTCGGCATACTCAAATATACCATCGCGGTCCCAGTCGCTTTCAATGAACTCCACATTTTTCTCCAGCGCATCAAGGTCGATACTGAGAGGCGCTGATCCAGCCTGCCTGAAATGCCGCGTAGTTTCCAGATAGCCGTTGCGGTCAAGATCAACGCGCTGGCTTATGGGGCGGCCTAAGTTGAAGCTGGTTTCGGATATGAGCTGCTCGTTCAGCCACTCGGCGGCGCTCTGAGGCACTCCGTTCACAAGCTCAATCCGCTCAATCGCGCCGGCGAACTCGGCGCTAGGTCGTTCGATAAAGACGGCGGAGCTGATCATGGCGCGTTTTGAGAGGGAAGAGCTTGAGGGGTTGCGTTCAGGGTAAAGGAATGTATTGGGCGTACCGTCGAAAAGCTGGATAAAGTATACAGGAGCAAAGAGCGAATCAAGCAGTCGGGGGACATAACGCGTGTTTTGAAAGCGAATATCCAATATGGCTGGATATTGCTGCCATTCAAGAACAGCCCGTTCCGGCGCAGGATAGGCGAAAAGCGTGTCGTTACTGCTGT
The DNA here is from genome assembly GCA_031258505.1 of Treponema sp. GTDB lineage: Bacteria > Spirochaetota > Spirochaetia > Treponematales > Breznakiellaceae > JAIRMT01. The sequence continues at coordinate 4,159 of JAIRMT010000082.1, read as the reverse complement.
TTGGCACGGCAAAGTCTGCCCGCGCTGGAATGCCGGCGTCAAAAGTAAGCGTGAGTTCCCTGTAGCCGTCCTGATTCCCGTCATAGGAATAGGCGGCTATGACGCCGTCCCGGTACTCAACCAGCGTCTCCGCAAAGCCGTCGTTATCAGTGTCTTCACTAATGGCGCCAGAGTAGCGCGTGATGTTTTGCTTAAACCGCTCTTGCGCTATGTGGCTTTTGAGCGCGTCCCACACGGTGAGCAGGAGCTTTTTGTCTATGGTCTTTGCCGTAAAAAGCTCATCCACGGCCTGAGTTTCGGTAATAAGCCCGATGCTAAGGCTTGCTGGGATGGACATGGGCGCGGGCGTGTTGATTGCGCGATACGTGGCAAGCCGGCGGTAGTTTTCGTCAGGGTCTGTGATAAAGGGCGCGGCAAGCCAGGCGAGATCAGGATCAGCCTCAAGCAGAAACGGCAAGCGGCGCAGAGCAATAGCCATGAGTTCCCGCTCGTTGTCCTCGGGCAGACGGTCAGCGGCGTATTCAAGAAAGATATGAACCGGACGGGGATCACGGGGATAATCGGTAAGGGCTTGGGCGAACATGGCGCGAAACACCTGCCGCTCATTGAGCTGTTTTAGAATGGTGAGCTGAAGACAGAGCGTGTCGGCGCTCTGGGGCAATGTTGAGAGGATACTCAGAGCTTGGGAAAATGCGCGCAACTGGGTCAGGGTTTCAGCCTCAAGGAAGCGCGCTGCGGCAAGGGTATAGGTATCCCAGCGTTTAGTTGCCTCGGCATAGCGTATAGACTCAAGTACCGCGCCGGCGTTCTGGCGCTCGTGGAGGCGGACACGGGCAAGCAGGTACGACATATCTGAGGACACATCGACAAAATCCATGCCTCGCTCCAGCGCCGCCAGCGCCTGAGTCCAGTAACCTTCCGCAATGGCTGTTTCAGCCCACGCGACATATCTTTTTGCCATAGCCGCGTCTCCACGCTCATCATCAACCGCGAACAGCGAAACCGCACATACACAACTCAAAATAATCATGAACCGTAAATGCTCCATTGATACCTCTCTTGCTTACTCATTAAACCACAACGTTTAACTCTGGGCGGCAAGCAGATTAACCGCATTTTCCCGTGGAGGCAGGCCCAGAATCTCCCGTACTTCATCATCGACTAGGGTTTCCCGTATTATGAGCGCTTCGGCCAGCTTTTCGAGCTCGGCTTTGTGGGCATCGATGATTTGGTGGGCTATGTCTCTGGCGGCGTCGAGTATTTTTTTCACTGCCGCGTCAATCCGCTTGGCCGTATCCTCGGAATAGTCCTTATGCCGGGCAATCTCCTTGCCTAGGAAGATTGGCTCTTCCTCCTGACCGTAGGCGACTGGCCCTAGTTCATCGGCCATGCCCCACTCGCAGACCATGTGCCTCGCCATATCAGTGGCCTGCTGGATATCCTGCTTGGTTCCAGTGGTGGTTTCATCGTAAAAGAGCTTTTCCGCAATCCAGCCGCCGTAACAGATGACAATGCGATCCTGAATCCAGCCTTTGGTGCGGCTGTAGCTGTCTTCCTCTGGCAGCGACATAGCCATACCCAGCGCCCGTCCGTGTGGCACTATGGTAACTTTGTGCAAGGGGTCGGCGTTCTTGAGGAAGTAGTGCAAGATGGCATGGCCAGCCTCGTGGAAGGCAGTCATGCGGCGTTCCTTGTCGGAAATGACGAGGGTTTTTCGCGCTACACCCATAAGAATCTTGTCCCGCGCTTCCTCAAAGTCGCTCATCTCAACCTTGGGCTTATCTTTACGGGCTGCGAACAGCGCCGCCTCATTCACGAGATTGGCGATTTCCGCGCCGCTCATGCCGGGTGTTGCCCGCGCAATGCGGGGCAGGTCGATATCAGCAGCCAGCGGAATCTTTGCCGAGTGAATCTGCAAAATGGCTTCCCGTTCTTTGATGTCAGGCATCGCAACCACCACCTGCCGGTCAAAGCGTCCGGGCCGTAAGAGCGCTGGATCAAGCACGTCAGGCCGGTTCGTTGCCGCCAGCATGATAACCCCGTCTTTAGAATCAAAGCCGTCCATCTCAACTAGCAACTGGTTAAGGGTCTGTTCCCGCTCATCATGGCCGCCACCATAACCTGCGCCCCGTGTGCGTCCCACCGCGTCAAGCTCGTCGATGAAGATAATACAGGGAGCGCTCCGGCGTCCCTGCTCAAAGAGGTCGCGCACGCGACTCGCGCCAACGCCCACGAACATCTCCACAAAGTCAGAGCCGGACATGTGGAAGTAGGCTACACCCGCTTCACCAGCTACAGCACGCGCCATGAGGGTCTTACCTGTACCCGGCATACCCACGAGCAGCACACCCTTGGGAATCTTGGCGCCCATTTTGGTAAACTTCTGCGGGTTTTTGAGGAAGGCAACCACCTCCTCAAGCTCAAACTTCGCGTCTTTCTGCCCCGCGACATCGGCAAACGTTACCTTCTTGCCCTCTTCCTGATAGCGCTTGGCGTGACTCTTCCCGAACTGGAAGGCTTTGCCGCCGCCCTGCGTGTTCCTGAACATGAACCAGATGAAGCCAAAGCCAATGAGCCACGGAAGGAACTCCAGCAAGAGCCGCCATGGACTGATTCCCGAAACTGCGCCAGACACATTGATGCCTTTTTCCCTGAGAGCGGGCAATAAACCAGGGTCCTGATAGGGGATGAAAGTTTTGAAATGCACCTGATCCCCAGCGCCGCCGCGTAACGTGCCTTCAATAGCGGTTCCGTCAAGAATCTTTACCGCAGTGATGTTGTTCTGCTCAAGATGATTGGTAAACGATGAATATGGAATCTCCTGTATGGTAGGCGTCTCTCTCCTGAAGAAATAGGCAATAAAGAGAATCACCATTAGAAGGAAGAAAAACAAGGCAAATGGATTAGGCCGTCCGGCCCGCAGGTTCGGACGGGGTAAAGGCCGCTCAGGTGGCTTTGCTTTGTTCTCTTTAGACTCGTCATTCTTTTGTTCGTCAGACATTGATTGATACTCCCTTAATAAGGTCGCCTTAGCACCTAAGCCTGTGGCTTTAGAATACAAGGCTAAGTAATCTTGCATCAAGACCTAACCATGATCAAGTAGTACACTTGCTGGACCAGCAATTCAAAGTATCACCCGTCAGGCTCGTCTCCCCAGACAAAAAGGATAAAAGCCTCCCGGTTTTCATGTAAAAACCGGCAAATGGAAGAAGGAGCGCCTGACGCGACAACGCTTCTGGGTTTTCGGCATCTGCTTGAACGGAACGGGATACAGAGGCTTCCGTTGTCCCTAAAACGGGAGCGACCGTGAACCGCGTTATGCCAGCGGAACACCTCAGCCGGGATCCATGAGCGGGGCATAGGTACGGAAGGTCATACGGGAACGTGAGAGAACTCATAGTCTCTGGGGTAAGAACCGCCAACGGGCGCGGGCTTCTATCGTCGTCATGTTCCTGCACCGCGTCATCGACCCCAGCACGCTAGGCTTACCCATTCAAGTAGGTTTACTCGGCGCCAAAAGCCCATACCGATACGAAACTCCATATCGGTTTTATAAAGAACTCTGCGAAGACTGAATACCGCGGCAACCTATAGGCGCATCATTGTAAACGCCATAGACCGGCGCATTCCCCAACACACCCAGACCCTCCAGCAGGTCCAAGAGAGAGCCGGAAGACTGCGCGTCTATTCGATTCCGGTAGAACCCGCCTTTCGCCTGGCGCAACGCAGACATCTGGCCATTCGAGGCCGCCGCGCAAGCGACCGAGGAGCGAGGACCTTTACCGACCAGCACCGATAGGTAGGTATCTATTCGCCTGACCGAGCATGAACACAATGAACTCAAGGCCGCCTACGCCAAGGAGGGCGTGAAGCTGTAACCGGTATTAAGACCGCCACGCTCTGGGTCTTGAAAACCGGCTAACCGTTACCCGCGCAGGTGTCATTGACCACAAGCGCTGAAATAGACAAATCCGCAACTGTCGTGGAGTAGGAAGCCATAAGGCTCATAACCGCAAATTTTTAGTTTAAGGGGAAGAACTTATGTCTGAAGAACTTCGTCAAAAACAAGAAACCCCGAACCAGCGCTACGCCTTGCCTCATACCGATAGTAAACTACATATAAAACCGATATGTAGTTTACTATCGGTATCTATGTAGT
>JAIRMT010000010.1 GCA_031258505.1 Treponema sp. | reverse complement strand
GTTCCTACAATTTTTCTAGAATGTGGTAAAGTTAGCGCCGGTCCAAATTCACTCAGCATTTGTATAGTCCTATATGACTTCGCCATCATTTTAGGCTCTAATGTATCGAGAAAATTCTTCGCATCTTCTAAAATAACCACATCATATGCCATACATTTATATTATATACCAATATTGGTATGTTTGTCAATAATTTTTTCAATTATTTTTACAAAAAATTTGACCAAAAAATTACACATAACATGTTCATTGAGGCGGCCCTTTAAGGGCGCGGAGCTTTTTCAGCATGAACCTAGCGACGATTGCGGAAACAGCCAGCATGATGAACGCGGAAAAGATAAAGCTCAATGGGCTGATATAACGTCCGAACATAAGGTCAGTGTTTTCTGCGGCGCTGATGATGAAGCGGTGAAGGAAAACGCCCAGAACAAGCCCCAACGCCATACCCACAATGCTTAAAATGGCGATTTCCCGAAAGATATACGCAGCCACTTCCTCGTGGTGAAAACCTAACACGCGCAGAGTGGCGATTTCCCGCGTCCGCTCCGTAATCTGTATGTTCGTCAGGCTGTATAACACAAGCGCTGCAAGCGCGCCAGCAGCGGCAATGAGTATGGTTGCTACAAAACCAATGCTCCCCAGCAGGCGTTTGTACTGTTCCTGCGTATGAGACGTGAACTCCACGCTCATTACCGCACTGTTTGCAAGCAGGCGTTGAGCAAGCGCGTCTTGTTCAGCAGACTTGAGCGGACCGGTGTGTACCCAGATGCTTTTGTACTCAGGAACGCCGAAACCCCGCTCATACGCAGCAGGGCCGAGGTAACAATGCACGCCAACGTAGTTTTCAGTGATGCCAGTGAGCGTGAGTGCGGCGCGCACACCAGCGCTGTTTTCCAGCGTGAAACGGTCGCCTAACTTCAGCCTGAGCGCAGCGGCGGCGCTTTCCGTGAGTATAACCGAATCATCCGTGAAGGGTATGGCCATTTTCATCAGCCGTGAGCGCAGGTTTATAAAATCCGGGAAGCTGCTCGCGTTTTTCGGGGTGATGAGCAGCGCGTTTATACGCTCACTGCCCGCGATAATAGCGCCGGACTCGTTACGCATAAACGTCCAGTCGCTAAACGCGGAAAGCAGTTCTGGTATCATGTTAGTTTTGTCGCTCTCATCTGATAAACTAAGCTGCAGATTATATATAAAAATATCCTCAAACTGGGTGCGGGCAATACCGGCCATGGAATCATGCAGGCCGAACCCTGCAAGCATGAGTGCAGTGCAAGCGGCGATGCCAGTGATGCTCATAAACAAATGCCTCTTATGACGAATAAGGTTTCGCGCGGTTAGCTTGTGGGTGAATTTCAGACGCTTCCAGATGGGTAGGTATTCAAGGAAAACGCGCTTGCCTGCTTTGGGCGAACGGGGCAGCATGAGCAACGCGGGCTTTTCCCAGAGTGCGCGACAGCAGGCGCAGATTGCCGCGCCCGCGACTGAGACCAGCGCCAGGCCGCAGGCCATAAGCCCATAAGCCCAGTTGAACCCAGCTATGAACGGCGGCATCTGGTATACCATGGCAAAAGCCTTGTAAATAAGCAGGGGTAAAGCCCAGAAGCCGCTAAACATACCAACCACAGAACCAGCCGCGCCGCTTATCCCGCAGTAGATGAGGTATCTGACGAGGATAGTCCATTTCTGATAGCCCAAAGCCTTGAGTACACCAATCTGTATCCGTTCCTCCTCGACTATGCGGCTCATAGCGGCGAAGGTTACCAGCGCCACTATGAGCAGGAAAAACAAGGGAAAGGCTTTGGCGACTGTGTCGATTTTTTCCACATTAGTACGATAGTTTGCGCAGCCTTCATTGCTCTTGCGGTCAAGTACGTCCCACTCTGGCTGGACATCGAACTGTATGTTGGTAGCATCCCGCCGTGCCGCTGCGATTTCAGCGCCGCTAGTACGCAGACGCTCTGCCGACTCCTGACTACGGCGCTCGTACTCAGCCTCGTCTTCGGCAAGGCGTAGACGCGCATTGGCCAGGCGCCAACGCTTGGAGATGATTTCCAGTTCAGCCGTGTCAAGCTCTTCCCGCGTTTTGGTTAATTCCGCCTCAGCCGCTTCCCGCGCTTCGGCAAGCGCCCGGCGGCTCTTCGTCAACTCCGCTTCATTTGTCTCAACAGCAGCCATACCCGCGTTATACGTGGCAAGCCTAGCGTCATATTCCGACACGTTCTGGCGCGCGCTGGGAAACAACATTCTCAGCCATGAGTTCCGAGTCTTTTCAATGTCAGCTTGCACGTTGTCAAGCTCTTGCTTACTTACCTCCAGCTTGGCGCGCGCTGAGGCAATGTCCGCTTCGCCGCTCCGTAACCTGGCTTCCTGTTCCCAAAACAGCGCGGTAATCTGCTCCTGTTCGCGGGTGAATTGGGCGCGGCCTTCGGCAAGCTGCTGCTCCGCATCCGCGAGCTGTATTTCCCCCGTCGCAATTTCTTCCCGCGCCATATCCAGCGCGATTCGGGCTGCGCTCAGTTCCTGCTCCGCAGCGAGTTCCACTTCGCGGAGTTCCGCTTCAGCAGTTGCCGCGCTTTCACCAGCAATGCGGCGCGTTTCATCAAGAAACTCCTGTTTACGCGGCTCTGCGCGCTGTATACCCAGAGCCTCGATTCGGGCAAGCGCCTGGTCCACGCGGGTCTGATAGGCGTCGGTGAAGGTAGTGAGGCCGCCCGTGTTTTTCAGCGTGATATAGCAATCAGTGTATGCGGAAAGCATGTATGCGGACTCGTACACATAGATAGCGGTATTAAGCCACCCACTTCCCACAGCGCTGCTTTCGCGCCCTGTGGATATATAGAGCGGACTTTTCACAACGCCGGTAACTTTGTACTCAGTTACGCGGTATATATAGCTTTCATCAACAATACGAAGCCTGGTTCCGAGCGCAATATGCTCAAAGCTACCGCCGCCTTGCTGTACCAGACACTCGTTTTCCTGAACAGGGAACGCGCCTTCGATAAGCTCAAGGCGGTTCACAAAGCGCGGGCTGTTTATCTGCTCCAGCGGCAGACCATAGATGCGCACTGCGAGCGTTTCATTACGCGACTGGCTCATCAGAGCGTCGGTAACATAGGCGGGCAGCACATACTCAACTTCGCTTAAGGAACGCAGCGCCTCAATATCATTGGCGCTGAGTCCCAGACTTGCCTTGATTGCAATGTCCATCATGTTTACGCGGTCAAAGTAGCGGTCTATTGAGGTTTTCATGTCAGGTGTGGCAGCAAGAAAGCCAGAAAGAAAAGCAGCGCCGAGCGCGACAACGACAAAGATGACGACGCAGCGGCTAACATAGCGCTTGCTTTCCCGAAAGACTGTCTTCCCGAAAGTTCTCTTCACTTCACCACTCAATCTGTTCCACAGGCAGAGGGCTGTTTTGTTCTACAGTAAGCGCCTGTCCGTTCTTGACATGAATGACACGATTAGCAATAGAGGATATAGCCTGATTGTTGGTGGTCACGATGATGGTTTTGCCGCTTGTGCGGCAGGTTTCTTGCAAAAGGCGCAGGATATGCTTGCTGGTTTCGTAATCAAGCGCGCCTGTTGGCTCATCACAGAGCAGCAGCTTGGGGTTTTTAACCAAAGCGCGGGCAATGGCCACACTCTGCTGTTCCCCGCGGGAAAGCTGAACTGGAAACGTGTTGAGACGCTCGGCCAGCCCCAGTTCCAGCAGAACTTTTGCCGAGTTAAGCGGTTCACGGCAGATTTCCGACGCGAGTTCCACATTTTCAAGGGCAGTGAGATTCTGGATAAGATTATCAAACTGGAATACAAAGCCCACATCATAGCGCCGGTACTTGGTAAGCTGCCATTCGGTCATACTGCTGATGCGGCTGTTGTCCAGCATGATGACGCCTTTGTCGCAAGTGTCTATGCCGCCAAGCATATTCAGCAGCGTGGTTTTACCCGCGCCGCTCGGTCCCAGAATCACGCAGAGTTCCCCCTTTTCAATGACAAAGCTCATGTTGTCTACAGCAGCAATGCTGTTTTCACCCTGAGCATAGTATTTGTACACGTTTTTGAATTCAATAAACGCCATAGTTTGATAATAGAAACAAGCGAAATGCAAGACAAGGGGCAGACGGCAAAGGCGCACGCCGCCGACGCCACGCTTAATCCAAATCCTCCAGGGTCAGCGTCAGTGCTGTATCAGCCCTAATCGAGAGCCGGCGTGTATAGGTATCTCATCGCTATCTTCCGCCATTATATCCCATGTCCCAGTGTAAGGAAGCGCATACCTGAACGACTGCCCGCCATATAAAACCTGGCCTCCCAATACATCCTTTCTCCAAGCATCACTGTCAGAAGGACTGATATATAAATAGTAGAATGTATATCCAGTACCATTCACCACCGCAACTAGTGTTTATAGCCCACACCAGCTTTACTTCTTGCGCCGCCTCGACACGCCGTCAACAGTAGTGATGACGCGCCGTCAACAGGCGGTCGAAGGCGGCGTCGTCGGGGGTTCAGGAGCCAGTCGCCGCCGCGCCGTATACCGGATACTCCCGATGCTGGACACCCATCACCACCTCCTTACTTGACCACGCTGCGTATTGTATCGCCGTGAGCGCCGGTAACCTCGTTTCGCAGAGGATTCACCGTCAGATCCATCCCCTCAAGGGGCAGCGCTCCCAGTAAAACTTCGTTCTCATTGGGGAGGACCACCGCCTGGCAGGGGGTTTCCCGGTCTTTCCAGCAGACCATCACCGGTTCCGTTACCCCGCTGGCGACCGTTCCCCCTCCGGCAACGCTGGTCGTCGTAGTTCTTTTCACCCGCAGACCCAGCTTTTCGCGAGTCGCTTCGTTGATAATCAGAGTCCACGCGCCGGTGTCCACCACCGCATTGACCATGAGCCGCCGGACTGCAGACTCCGGGATAATCCCATCCGCCGCCTTACCCACATCCCTAAGATTCACCAGGGTAACTTCCGTTCTTACTTCTCCCATATTTAATTCCTCTCTTCGTCGCTTTGAGCGGCATGTTTAAGATACTTCCCGTTCTCGACGCATCGTCAACAGGCGGTCGAAGGCGGCGGCGTCGGGGGTTCAGGAGCCAGTCGCCGCCGCGCCGTATACCAGATACTCCCAGCGCTGGACACCCATCACCACCTCCTTACTTGACCACGCTGCGTATTGTATCGCCGTGAGCGCCAACAACTTCCTGTGTTTTGGGGTGAACCACCAAATCCATTATTTCAAGGGGCAGCGCGCCCAGAAGCACATCCGTCTCGCCGGGAAGGACTACCGCTTCGCAGGGAGCCCTCCGGTTTTTCCAGCGAACCATTACCGTCTCCGTTATCTGGCTGGAGACCGTTCCGCCGCCGGCAACGGTAGTCTCACTGGTTTCCTCCACCCGCAGACCCAGCTTTTCACGAGTCGCTTCATTGATAATCAGAGTCCACGCGCCGGTGTCCACCACCGCATTGACCATGAGCCGCCGGACTGCAGACTCCGGGATAATCCCATCCGCCGCCTTACCCGCATCCCTAAGATTCACCAGGGTAACTTCCGTTCTTACTTCTCCCATATTTAATTCCTCTCTTCGCCGCTTTGAGCGGCATATTTAAGATACTTCCCGTTCTCGACGCGCCGTCAACAGGCGGGTCGAAGGCGCCGCGTCGCCGGGGGAAAAGCGCCCGCGCCTTTATTGCCCGCGCCGCCGACGCCGCGCTTAATCCAAATCCTCTAGGGTCAGCGTCAGTGTTGTATCAGCCCTGATTGAGAGCCGGCGTGTATAGGTATCCTCATCGCTATCTTCCGCCATTATATCCCATGTCCCAGCGTAAGGGAGCGCATACCTGAATGACTGCCCGTCATATAAAACATGGTCTCCCAATACATCCTTTCCCCAAGCATCGCTGTCAGAAGGGCTGATATATAAATAGTAGAAAGTATATCCAGTATCATTCACCACCGTGATTACAGGAGACACAGACAGCCTTTGCTTTGACCCGCTATCCGCTCTGATTATCTCCACATCGTCATCAAACGCCCCCTCGCCGATGGAGGTAACGCTGTTCGGAATCGTTACGCTCGTTAAGGACGTCTGAGCAAACGCCCCTTCCCCGATGGAGGTAACGCTGTTCGGTATCGTTACGCTCGTTAAGGACGTCCCAGCAAACGCATAATCCCCGATGGAGGTAACGCTGTTCGGTATCGTTACGCTTGTTAATCCCGTCCAAGAAAACGCCCAATCCCCGATGGAGGTAACGCTGTTCGGTATCGTATAATGAGGCGATTTTCCACCAGGGTATGCGGCAAGCGTCTTCATGTCTTTGGAAAATAATACGCCGTCTACACTGCTAAAGTTGGCATTGCGGGCATCAACCGTTATTGCAGTAAGATTTGAACATGCAGAAAACGCCCCCTCGCCGATGGAGGTAACGCTGTTCGGTATCGTTACGCTCGTTAATCCCGTCCCAGCAAACGCCCTCTCCCCGATGGAGGTAACACTGTTCGGTATCGTTACGCTCGTTAATTCCGTCCAAGCAAACGCCTCTTCCCCGATGGAGGTAACGCTGTTCGGTATCGTTACGCTCGTTAATTCCGTCCAAGCAAACGCCCATTCCCCGATGGAGGTAACCGACGCGCCGTTTATCCGGGCTGGGATGCGGACATCTGTCGCACTTCCGCTATAGCCAGTAATGGTAACTTGCCCATTGGCAAGCGCTGTCTGGAAATCACTCGCGTTCTGCGCCGCGTTCTGCGCAAATAGCGCGAGTGCTGAACACGAAACGCACGCCAGAAATAGCCATGTCTTCTTCATATCAAACTCCTTGTGTGTTACAGCCCACACCAGCTTTACTTCTTGCGCCGACAGCTCCCGCCTGCGCTGGTATCCGCGGGGATGGGCGCAGGACACCTTAACCCTATTTGACCAGGTGAATCCGCTGGTCGCCGTGAACTCCGGTGAGACGCTGATGTACCGGGTCAACCATCAAATCCATACCCTCCAGAGGCAGGGCGCCCAGAAGAATGTCCTTCGCCTCCGGCAAAACGACCGCCTGCAGGCTGATACGGCGGTCTTTCCAGCGGATTTCCACTGGTTCGGTCAAGCCGTAGTAAGCCTCGGAACCGTCTGCAAGGCTGGATTGTACGGTTTCAAGGACGGCAAGCCCCAGTTGCTGCCGGACATCCTCATTGATAATCAATGTCCACGCGCCAGTATCGGGCATGGCCTCTGCCCTTATCCGGCGGATTTTCGTCTCTGGGATAATGCCGTCTCTGGCATTGCCTCTATCACGGGCATTGGCCAGCTCAATCTTTTCAGTAAAAGTTCCCATATATACTCCTATCTTAACCGCCCGGATGGAAGGTCTCCACTCGCTCCGAATAGTCGCTCTATCCCGCTCTGAATAGTCGCTCTATCCCGCTCTGAATAGACACTCTATCCTAGACGGAATAGTCGCTCTATCCCGCTCTGAATAGACACTCTATCCTAGACGGAATAGTCGCTCTATGGGGTGGTCTGGGCAGCAACAGTCAGCAGACGGTCAAAGACCGTAGTGCGGGGAGTCTTCAGCAGCTTGCCGCTACTCGTCGTAAACTGGGTGCTTACTTCC
>JAIRMT010000183.1 GCA_031258505.1 Treponema sp. | reverse complement strand
ATCTGCCTGTATCAGTATTGATTCATCAACCCCTTTCCCGATACTCTCTTTATACAACTTGAAATCGTGAACCCTACCCTTCTCCTGCTGTATATCTCCTATCTGCCGGTTCTTCCGGTTAATGATTACTTGCGTCTTTATGGTATGTCGCTTCTTTTCCCCTGAATAATACGCTTTTTGGTTTTTTTTGGACGCTGTATGGGGCTTTCGGTCGCATCAACCACGATGCATTTGATTTCCTGCGGTGTTCCGACAAGGACTTTCTTTCCGGGCAGGTTAAAGGCTCCATCCTTAAGCAGCGTGTCTTCCAGCCATTGGACGGTCTGACTACCGTACTTTTGCTCACCTGATAATCGACCCCGATGGATTCCATGGTACGGTATTCCCGGTATATTTGAGGGTTATCGTTAGTTTGTCCTCTAGTGATAGTTTGGCCGGACTGCCGCCTTTTTGGTGTTGTCTATCATATTCTTTCTGGAGAATGGATTTCATCTTCTCAAATGTTCCACTGTTTACCCCAAACAGCCGTTTGAATGTCTGTTCTTTAACATCCCTTGTCTTCTTTCTGCGTCCCATGCCCTACCATTTTAGGGGTTCTCGAACAAGTCTATTGTATTACACGCTGTCTCAATTTTCATCATCATATCTATTGGTATTTCTCAAGTAGAAGCGCTATAACATCGCCTCCAGCTCCAGTATACTGCTCCGGCTGTCCCGGAAAAACCTTACTTCAACCATCCCTTGTCGCCGTTTCTTCCGTGTCTCACCCAATATCCGCTTGTTTTCCCACTGTCAACAAGTCAAGAAACAAGGACAGATAAGCAAGTTCAAGTACCTCAAACCGAGCGATTAAGCGCCTTGTACCGATGAGAAAATTCTGCGGGTCAAGTTTAGCGTAAGGTAGCGGGGATTCTTTATTGACAGAATAGTAAGGCCAATCTAAGCACACGTTATGTCGACGCAGGCGGCAAGGAAGGCGTCCATATCAGCGTCTGTACCAATGCTGACGCGCAGGTAGTCGGCGATGCGGGGGATATCCCAGTGCCGCGTGAGGATGCCGCGCTCGCGCAACGCCATAAAAAGCGCCGAGCCTTTAATAGCAGGGTGGCACGTGAAGATAAAGTTAGCGCTAGAAGGTACAAGCTCAAAGCCAAGCGCCGTCAGTTGTGTTGATACCCGTTCCCGTGTGGCAATGACGCGACGATTGCAGTCATCATAGTAGGCGCTGTGGTAAATCGCCGCTGTCGCACCCGCAAGGGCGAGCCGGTCAAGGGTGTACGAGTTAAACGAATCGCGCACACGACGCAAGCCTTCGATAAGTTCCGCATTAGCAATGGCATAACCCACTCGCAGCCCCGCGAGAGAGGCGGCTTTCGACAGCGTATGCACTGTCAGTAGATTCGGGTATTCGTTGATGTACGCTGCCAGCGACCTCGGCTCAGACGCAAACGCCATATATGCCTCGTCAAACAACGCTATCCGGCCACAGGCTGCCTGTCGCTCGACGAGTAAACGCGCATCCTCAAGCCTCAATGCGCGACCCGTAGGCGCGTTGGGATTAGCAATGACCACGCCGCCGTTGGGACGGTCGTAATCATCAATGTTAAGGGAAAAATCGTCGCGGAGTGGAACCAGTTCAAATGGTGTGTCCCAGAGGCGGGCGTAAACCGGATAGAAGCTGTAGGTAATATCAGGGAATAATACCGGTAAGGCGGCAGCGCCACTCTCAAAAAACGCCGCAAACGCGAATGCCAGTATCTCATCCGAGCCATTACCTACGAAAACCTGCTCAGGCGTAAGCGCGTAGCGCGCATAGCGGCGGGCAATCGCTATCCGCAGTTCAAGACATTCAGGGTCAGGGTAGAGACGCAGGTCTTCATTGGCAACATTCTGTATGGCCGCAATGACTTCCGGCGATGGCGGGTAGGGATTTTCATTGGTATTTAGTTTGATAAACTTCCGATCACGTGGCTGTTCGCCGGGTATATAGGGCGACAAGGCCCGCGTTCGCTGGTTCCAATACTTACTCATGGCAACAGTATACACGAAGCGCTGCTCTTTTCAAAGGGGGCGCGATTTGTTACACTGGCAACATGGATATTCAAACAATGGTCAAAAATTTGCACCCGCTGGAAGTAAAAATCATTCAGCATTATAGCATGAATGAGGAGCTTTCGATTGAAAAGGTAGAAGCTGACCTCAATTTTAAGAGCGGGAACGGCAATCAGGCGTTATCATGGCTGGTGAGTAAGGGCATTGTGCAGGAAAGCCGCCGGGAAACCCGTATTTTTTACGAACTGACGCCCTTGGGTTTGCAATGGAAAGAACAGGGCAGTCCAGAGGAACGAATCATCGAACTGGTTCGTATCAAACAAGGGCTGCGTTTACCGGACATTGCCCAAACACTTAAGCTGGATAACAAAGACGTGGGAAGCGCCTTTGGCGCGTTGTCAAAGTTGGGTGTACTGGCGCTGAATGAACGCAAAGAAGCGCTGTTCGTTCTCCCGCTTGAGTTTACGGAGAACGGACGCCCAGTGCGGGGCGACGCTGCCAACTATCTGGCGACAATTCGCAGCTTGTTGAGCAGAGCCGCTACTACTGGGAATCGCTTACTAGCCGAACAAGACCTGAGCGAGCCGGAAAAGAAAGCAATGACCGGCATTGCCAAGAAGCGTGGCGCGTCTGCCTCCGCCTTCCGTATGGTTGAACGCGAGATCATGTATTTCACCTTTACTGGTGTCAGAGACGCTCTCGCTGTTGCGCTGGAGCAGGCCGGTATTACCGGAGAGGAAACCGGCGCGCTCACGCCGGAGATGCTTGCCAACGGCTCATGGCGGGGTAAAACCTTCCGTTCATACAACGTTAATGTGCCGCCAACGCGACTAGTTCCTGGCCGGACCAACCCTTACGCGAAGTTCCTTGAGGACGTGAAGGACAAGCTCGTGTCCCTGGGTTTTGAGGAGTTCGACGGCCCACTCGTGGAAACCGAGTTCTGGAACAGCGACGCCCTCTTCATGCCCCAGTTCCACTCAGCGCGGGACATTCACGACGTGTATCACATTGCTGAACCTACCCATGCCCGTGCCATTGACGAACCCTGGCTCAGTGCTGTTGCTGCCGCGCACCAGAACGGCGGTAACACCGGCAGTCGCGGCTGGAACTACGCTTTCGACCGGGACTTCACCCGCCGCCTCATCCTCCGCAGTCAAGGCACAGTGATGTCAGCAAAAACCCTACCCCACGCCAAAGTTCCGGGCAGATATTTCGGTATGCTTCGCTGTTTCCGCTATGACCGCGTGGACGCTACTCATCTCTCTGACTTCTATCAAACCGAAGGCATTGTGCTGGGCGAGGAAGTGAATCTCCGTACCCTTTTGGGTTTCCTTGAAATGTTCGCTGTTGAAGTGGCTGGAGCGAAAGAAGTGAAGTATGTACCCGGTTACTTCCCCTTCACCGAGCCGTCGATTGAGGTACACATTAAACATCCAGTGCTGGGCTGGTTTGAGCTAGGTGGTTCCGGCATATTCCGCCCGGAGGTAACGGTGTCGCTGGGTGTGGATGTGCCAGTGGCAGCATGGGGCCTTGGCATTGACCGCATGGCGCTTATGGCGCTGGGGCTGAACGACCTGCGCGAACTGTTCAGCTACGACATTGAGCGTGTGCGCCTGCGCCGGACTCAGGAACAGCGGCAAAACGCTCAGTAACTCGGTATGCGAACATGATTATGCGACTGGCGTTTCCGTCTCAGTGCACTGGGTGTTGATCTCAGTCTCTACCTCTTGGAAGGTTCCGCTTGCTGTTTTCTGGGGTGCGCTACTACCTACGCTGAATCACAAAGTGATAAACGCACAGGTAGAGGCGCCTCTTGAGGAGAATAAGTATCTTGAT
>JAIRMT010000047.1 GCA_031258505.1 Treponema sp. | reverse complement strand
TTAACCGCGCCGATCATAATGCCTTTGACAAAGAAGCGCTGGAAAAACGGGTATACCAGCAGAATAGGCAGTACAACAATGATCGTTACGGTCATGCGTATTGAGGTCGCGGTCTGCGCCTGCGCCAGGCTTTGCGCAATAGACCCGCTTGATGAATTAACCAGCGCGGAAAGAGAACTTGCCTGATTTATGTATTGATACAGAATAAATTGCAGCGTATAGAGCTTGCTGTTCGTCATTAAAATAAGCGTATCCTGAAAAGCGTTCCACTGATTTACGCCGGTAAATATCGCCACAGTCGCTAGTATGGGTTTGATAACCGGCAGGATTACGCTGGCGAATATCCTGATGGTTCCCGCGCCGTCTATCTCCGCCGCCTCACGCATTTCTCTTGGAATAGACTCAATGAATGTCTTGCACAGGATGATAAAGAACGGCGAAACCAAACTGGGAAGTATATAACCAAGGAAATTATTGGTCAGATGGAGATTATTCATGGTTATATACCAGGGGATAATGCCAGCGTTAAAATACATGGTTATAACAACGAATCGGTACCACAACTTTCTTTTCCATAAGGTTTCGCGGGTGAACATATAACCCATGAACGCCGCGGTCAGCACTGTAAACAATACGCCTAATAAGGTTCTGGCAACGGATATTTTAGCGGCATCCAGTAATCCGGGTATCTTCATGGCGTCAACATAATTCCGAAAGTGTACTTCATGGGGTATGAATATAACAGCGCCTTTTTCGCTCAGGTTATTCGCGCTGATGGTGTTGATTAAAATATAGTAAAACGGATACACGCACAAGAACGCAAAAACAGCGAACACAAAATAGGTGATTATGAGCGCTATATTATCCGTTGGGCTGGAATTTTTGAGCTTGGTAAATACTTTCATACGTTCCTCCTAAATAAATCCTTCCCCGCGAATCCATTTTGATGATCCGTTAGCGATGCAGAGCAGGATCACGCTGATAAAACTTTTCAGCATACTGAGCGCAGTGGAAACGCTGTATGCCCTGCTGCCCATTGCCAGGTTATACACATACAGGTCAAGCACCTGAATATAGTCTTTGTTAAAGGCGTTTTGGAACACATAGTATTGTTCCATGCCGTTTGAGAGGAAGTTTGCGATATTCAGCATGAGCAGCACAAAATAGGTGGGCAGCAGGCTTGGGATGGTGATCACGCGGATCATTTGCATACGAGTAGCGCCGTCTACCTTTGCGGCTTCGTACATTTCCTCATCAATACCAGCAATGGCCGCGATATACATGATGGCGGCCCAGCCGAGGTTCTTCCACGTGAGCCATAGCCACATGGTAAGCCATACGTGCTTGGAGTCCTGCAAAAACATAATAGGCGCGGAAGTGATGCCGAGACTTTGCAGTATGCTGTTCACTGCGCCGGTGCTGTTAAACAGGTTGAACGCGATGGAATATACGAGAACCCAGCTTATGAAATTAGGCAGGGTAGTAACGGTCTGCACAAATTTACGGTAAGGCATCCACTTAATTTCGTTGAGGAATACGGCGAAAAGCATTGGCAGCCATGAAGTGCTGAGGGTAATGCCGCTCATAACAAACGTGTTGCGAAGAACCGCCAGTACGGTTTGAACCCTGACTGGATTTGACGCCATATAGGTAAACCACTTGAACCCGACAAAGTCTTTCATGCTGAGGGCCAGCGGCGGACGGTAGTCGAAGAATGCGTAGAACCACCCGTAGAGCGGATAGTACGCGAACACTGCTACCATTATGATAAACGGCAGAATATAAAGGAACTCACGGTAAGCGCGCAGTTGTTTCCTGCTGATTCTTGATTTCAAATCAAGCCCCCTTAACGAATCTATGAACGGGTTCTATGAACACTGTTCTACCGAACCCGTGAAAAGCTCTCATCAGCTTTTCATCTGTTATCTTAAACGGGGGCTTATCAACCTGTCTAACCAACGTTTGCTCTATTTTGCTTATTTCTTGCTGATTTTTAAAAAACTTGACAAAGAGAAAATGACTTGTATACTAGCTTAAACAGATACTTTATAGAAAGGAGCGTTTCGCTATGTTTTACTATCCTCCTGACGGCGACTATAACAGAGTCCCGTACGAAACTAACATACAGGTTATGGTGTACGAGAATGTCCAGAACGAAAACTACGCTATGCACTGGCATACGGCGACTGAGATAATCATGCCGCTGGAGGGCGCTTATGAGGCGGTTCTTCTAAAAAAGGAGTTCAGCCTCAGAGAGAATGACATTCTCATCATTCCTTCTCAGGAGCTGCACAGTTTAAGCGTTCCGCCTTCGGCTGAAAACGGACGGCGCTTTATACTGATGTTTGAGCCGACCCTGCTTTATTCACTTTCAGGCTTGTCCGACCTAATTCCTGTTCTGTATAACCTGAATCTGATAACGCCGGAACAAATGCCCGCGCTCCACAAAACCGCTCGCGCTCTTCTGCTTGCTATACGCGAGGAATATTGGCAGGGCGATGCCTTAAAAAACGCCGCTATTTACACAAAAATAATTGAGCTATACATAGCCTTGGTACGATATTACAGCAATGGAAATAAATTATTGGCAATTTATCCTGAAATTACTTTCGGGGGGGGGGGGGGCGTTAGGAAAAATAGACGGCAAGAATATGTGGCAAGGTTGAGCGGAGTATTTGAATATATTGAAAATCATTTGTTAGAAGATTTATCTCTGGAGCAGGTTGCGGACATTGCCAATTTTTCAAAATTCCATTTTTCCAGAATCTTTAAAGAATTTACTAACCTGTCGTTTAATCACTATATACAGCAAAAGCGGGTAAAAAAGGCGGAAGCGCTTTTACTTAATCCCACCTATTCAATCGCTGATGCGGCTTTGGATGCCGGCTTTAAGAGCATATCGACTTTTAACCGCATATTTAGGAAAATCAAACACTATACCCCTTCGGAGTACAAAAAAATGTTCATCAGCCAGCCTTGAGTAGTCCTTAGCACATACCATGCTTCCAAAACCGTTTTTAATGAAGACCTCATTCTGTCGTTTTTCTCATCGCGGGAAAAGCCGGCGGAGAAACTGGGCGTTTTCTTGCAGGGGCGTTTTCCATGCGCGGCCATCGCGGGGCGCGCCACCAGTCCACCAGAACTCCGCCGTGTACATCCGTACGCCCAAGTTCCATGCGCTTTGTATGCCGTTTGCAAAATCCACGTGGCCCGCGCCGTAGGGGACTTCCCGAAAGACGCCGGGTTTTGTCTCCTTGAGATGCAGGGCGGCGATATGGCCGCGCCCGATTTCCAGATCGGAACGGACACGATTCCGGTCGCCGTCAGCCGCGCAGGTAATGTTGCCCAGATCAGGATAGACGGCAAGGTAGGGGGAACGTATCCGGTTTATCCAGTAGACGGCCTTTTCCACGGTGTTGAGGAAGGGTGTTTCCATTGTTTCAAAGGCCAGCATGACCGCATGGGCGGCGGCGATCTCCACCGAGCGGGCAAGGTTTTCGGCAAAGCAGGCGCGGGTGGCTTCGTCCCCTGTCTTATAGTACACGTCGTAACCCGCGATCTGGATGACGCGCGCGCCCAAACGGGCGGCGAGCCGGACGGCCTTTTCCATGATGGCAAGGCCCCGTTCCCGCGTTGCCCTGTCCGGATCGCCCAAAGGGAAACGGCGGTGTCCGCTGAGGCATATTGAGCAAACCGGCGTCCCGGTTTGCTCAACGCTCCGCCGAAGGGCGCGAATTTCAGCATCGGACCAGTCAAGACGGGCGAGCTTTTCATCGGTCTCGTCTATCGACAGTTCAAGAAAATCGTACCCCGCTTCGCCAACTGCCGCCAGCTTTTCTTCAAGAGATACGTTTGCGGGCATTGCCTTTTCGTAGAGGCCAAGCTGATAGGCGAGCATCCTAGACCTCGAAACGGCGCCAAACCGTATCCAGCGCATCGCAGACAGCGGTATATTTTTCGTACTTGGACCGGTAGAGGGATGCCATGCCGTTGTCGGGGTAGACCGGGCTTGCGATACGGACCATAGCCGACGCTGCCTCGTGGTAATCACGGTAGATACCGGCCGCAACCGCAGCCGCCATAGCGCTGCCCAGAGCGCCGAGTTCCTTCACGCCGGTAACGGTTTCAACGGGAAGCTCTAAAATGTCGGCAAACATCTGCACCCAAAACGGTGAGTGTGCCGCGCCGCCCGCCATGCGAACCGCCGCCGGTCTTTTCCGCACCGCAAGCAGTTTATCGATGTGAGCCTTTGCCGAATACACCACACCTTCATACACCGAGCGCAGAAGATGAGCCCTCGTATGAAAACTGGTAAGCCCGACAAAACTTGCCTTTGCCAAAGGATGCCGATTCGACCCTTGCAAAAACGGCAGGAAGTACACGTCGCAGTCATCGGCGGGAACGGCGGCGGCCATCTCGTCCAGATGGGCATAGAGTTTCTTCCCGCCGGGCGGCGTTTCACGTTGAAAGCAGTTATCAATCACCCATTCAAGATTGCCCGCGCCGGTGGAGCTTGATTCTTCGATTAGGAAAAAGCCGGGTATGGCGTAGAGCGAATTCATGGCTATTGCGGTTCCGGTTACCGGCGTTTTGGAGATAAACTCGTTGATTGTCCATGTTCCCGTTATCGTACAGAAATCGTCCGGCTTGGTTACCGACATGGCTATCGCGCAGGCATCAATGTCAAACATACCTCCCGCGACCGGAGTCCCTGCTTTCAGGCCGGTCTTTTCCGCCGCCGCCGCAGTAACAGCGCCGAGTCTTTCGCTTGAATAGCGGATGGGAGGAATCATATCAACAGCTTCGGGGATACCGAGCGCGGCAAGTATATCCGCGTCAACACGGGCATCCCGCACATTGATAAGGCCGGAACCGGAGATGTTGGTCGCCTCGCTGAACGCCTCCCCGGTCAATCGATAGCGGATATAATCAATCACCGAGAACGCCCAGCGGATGTTGTCGTAGGTTTTCCGGTCGTGTTCCCGAAACCATGCCAAGAGCGACACCTGCTGACAGGCCATGAACTGCTGGCAGAGCCGGTCGTAGAGCCTTGCATGGGCGCCTTCGACCTTCCACTTTTCAGGAAATTTCCATGCGCGGTTGTCGGTGGATATGATGCCGGGATACGCCGGCTTCCCGTCTTTTCCCCACGCATAGAGCCCCTTGCCATGCCCGCACACCGCGACGCCCGCAACCATGTCCGGAGCGGCCCCGGTATCCGCCAGCAACTGCCGCACACAAGCGCAGTTCTGTTCCCAGAGCGTCTCCATGTCCCGCTCCGTCCATCCGGGATGGGGCGTACTGGTCTCAGTCGTCCGCGAAGCAACGCCGATTTCCTTGCCGTCAAGGGTAAAAAGCGCGGCCTTGATCATGGTCCCGCCGTTGTCAAGGCCGATTAAGTATTGTTCCATTACGGTATCAGCGCCACCTTTAAGTCGCCATGTTTCCCGGTTGCGTATTCAAAGCCCTTTTCCCATTCTTCCAGTTTAAACGTAGTTTGAATAACCCCATCCGTCTTAAGCGCGCCGGAAGCGATGCCGTCGATTACATAGGGAAAGCAATAGGGGCTCAAGTGGGAACCGTATATATCCAACTCTTTGCGGTCGCCGATGATTGACCAGTCAACCGTGGCCGGTTCGGCAAACACGCTGAACTCAACCATCGTTCCCAATTTGCGTGTAACGCTCAATCCCTGAATAACGCTTGAAGGGTGGCCGGTCGCTTCGATATACACATCACAGCCGTAACCGTCAGTCATCTTCATAATTTCGGAAAGAACATCACTTTTTCCCGGATTGAAAACATGAGTCGCGCCGAATTCCTTTGCCTTGTCAAGGCGGGAATCAACCATGTCAAGCGCGATAAGGGCTTTGGGATGTTTGAGCGCCGCATAGGTAACCATGCCCAGGCCCAGCGTCCCCGCGCCGGAAATGACCACCACATCATCGCACTGAATATTTCCCCGGTCAACGGCGTGTTTTGAACAACCGTACGGTTCGATGAGCAGGGCCTTTTCCAGGGGCATATCTTTGGGAACTTTGTGGATAACCGCTGTTTTCGGATAACGCACATATTCCGCCATCCCGCCGTTATTCCCGGTCTGGAAACCAAAAATATGGTGGGGCTGGCACATCCAGTATTTGCCGCTCTTGCAAAACCGGCATTCCCCGCAGGGAACGATCTGATCCGCCGTTACCCGGTCGCCCAGAGAAAACCCTGTCTTTCCCACGTTCTTCCCCATCTCAACGATGAATCCTAAAAATTCATGCCCCGGTATGAACGGCGGCTTTACCCAGGAAGGCTGCACATCATCGCCCCAGAACATCGCCGCCCCATGCTGGCATTTGAGGTCCCCCGCGCAGATACCGCACGCCTCAGTCTTGATGATGATGTCATCATCCCCGCACTCAGGCGAAGGATACGCCGCCTCGAACCGGTAGTCCGTTTTACTGTAGGCGACCAGCGCCTTCATCGTCTTTGGATAGTTACTCATACATATACTCCTTACAAAATAAAAATAATAGCCGCTGTTTAAGGGGGCTCGTCCCGCTTTCGCCGAACACCCTCATTTCAAAGAGTACCGCGTCTCTCGTCAAAGAGTACCGCGTCTCTCATAAAAAAGTACCGCATCTCTCATCAAAGAGTACCGCATCTCTTGTCAAAAAGTAATTGAGCATCTTCTGTATGGATATGTCCCAAAAGCCCCATTCGTGGATGCCGGGCCATTCCTCATATCTTATGTCGTAATACAAACCCGACAGTAAATCGCGCATTCTGATATTGCTGTCATACAGGAAGTCTTCAGTTCCGCAGGTCATATAGATCCGGGGGTTCTTGGGTTTACCGGCGTTTTTTTCCGCGAGTAGACGCAGATCGCTTGAATCGGGCATCTTCAAAGACTCGCCAAAAACAGCGATGCGATCCTTTGTCCATCCCGCCGTTTCTTTCAGGTTGACAAGATCATTGTTTTCCACCAGGTCGCGCAGAACAAACGCGCCCGAAAAACATCCGATTCCGTAAAACTTTTCAGGATACGTCAGGGCGGCGTAGAGCGCGCCGTACCCGCCCATCGAAAGTCCCGCGATCATTAAATCTTCCGGGTCGGCGGAAAGATGAAACATTTCCGCCGCCAATTCGGGCAGCTCTTCGGAAATATAGCTGAAATATGCCGGGCCGTATTTCATGTCATGGTAAAAACTCCGCTGAACCTCCGGCATAATCACGGCAATGTCGTATTCCTCCGCGTAACGCAGAATTGATGTACGGTTTCCCCATACCGAATAGTTATCCGAAAGTCCGTGTAACAGTATGAGTGTTTTCGGTTTCTCCCGGGCCGTAATGCCTTCGCGCAGCGTATCAATCCCCCTGTGGCGCCGCGAATCATGGGGCAGAATTACCCCGACGCAGGTATCCATGTGCAGCGCTTTTGAAAAAATAGTTCCGCTAAAAAATGACATACATACCCCCCAATAAATCCATCTTAGTTTTTCCGCAACCGCGACAGGCTGTCCACAGCGACTACGATAACCAGTACCGAGCCTTTAATCACCTGCTGTACATATTCATTGATCCCGGCTACGGCAAGGCCGTTGGCAAGGACACCCATTACCAGCATACCGCCAATCATACCGGTAGCCCGGCCTTCCCCGCCGGCTACGCTGATACCGCCAATTACACAGGCGATAAGAGCGTCCATTTCCATGCCGCTGCCGGAAAGAGGCTGCCCCGAATTAAGCCGGGACATCATCACAATTCCCGAAATCCCAGCCAGCAAACCACAAAATACATAGGCGATTATCCTGATGCGTTTTACATTAATACCCGAAAGCCGGGCTGCTTCCTCATTACCTCCAAGCGCGTAAAACTGCCGGCCTAATTGGGTCTGGTTCAGAATTATCGCCCCAAATGCAATAACGCCGATCATAATAAGCACGCAAACCGGAATCACCTTAAAAATATAACCCTGCCCCAGAATACTGGCTCCTGCCGGCAACTCATAAACAGGATACCCATTAGTGGCAATAAAAGCCAGCCCCCTGCATATATATCCCACACCCAAGGTCATTATCAGGGGAGGCATACGGGTATAGGTAATAATCAGGCCATTAAACAATCCTACAAATACCCCTATTAATGCACTGATAGAAAAAGCAAGAGCCGGCGGCATTCCTCCTTTAGTCATCAAAAGCGCTGCGGAAACGCCAACCAGGGGCAGTACGCTTCCTATAGAAAGATCGATACCTCCGGCTATGAGCACAAAGGTCATGCCAACGGAGAGAATACCGATGTTGGAAACCTGCCGCAAAATGGTTATAAAGTTATAGGATGATGCGAAGTTCTCTATTGATACCGTAAAAATAAGTACGATGGCAACAAGCATGAGCCAGACCGCCTGATTTTTCAGCTTTGTTAAAAATTGATCCATAAAATTATCTCCTCTTTAGTCATCAGACCACTCCCGATGCAAGCCGCAGCACGGCTTCCTGCGAGAATTGCTCTCTTTTCAATTCTCCTGTCTTTCGGCCTTCGTATAGCACGACAATCCGGTCCGACATACCTAAAAGTTCTTCCATGTCGGATGAAACCATGATAATGGCTTTGCCATAGGCGCACAGTTCATTCATCAATTTATAAATCTCGTACCTGGCCCTCACATCAATACCTCTGGTCGGTTCATCAAAAATCAACACATCACATTCCACCGCCAACCATTTGGCCAGCGCTACCTTTTGCTGATTGCCGCCGGAAAGATTCCTCGTGATCTGCATACTGTCCGGCGTTTTTATGTCCAAAGAAATCTGTAATTTTTCCGCTATTTTTTTCTCGTCCGCATGGTTAAAAAAAAGATATTTTGATAATTTTTCCAAAATCGTAAGCGAAATGTTCCATCGTATTGGAAAACCCAGGATAACACCCTGTTGTTTACGATCCTCCGGTATCAGGCCGATTCCTTTGCGGACCGATTCACGCGGGTTTTTTATTTCGATATCCTTACCCTTAAATACTATCTTGCCGTTTTTTTTCTTGTCCGCGCCGAATAGAAACCGCATGGTTTCTGTTCTACCCGCTCCTACAAGCCCGGCGAATCCCAGAATCTCACCCTCGCGCGCCACAAAATTTATATCCTCGACGCCGGCGCCTTTAAGTCCGGTAACCTCAAGTATCGGCTCTCCAATACTACTGTCGCGGATGGGGTAGGTATCGGTAATTTGACGGCCAACCATACTGCGGATTAAGTCGTCCCGGGTAGTGTTTTTTGGGTCCATTTCGCCGACAAAACATCCATCCCTCATAATGGTAATCCGATCCGCGATACGGAACACTTCATCCAGCCGGTGAGTAATAAAAATAATCGTTACGCCCTGCTTTTTAAGATTTTCAACTATTTCAAGCAGAATATCGGTTTCTTTACTCGTTAAAGGCGCGGTAGGCTCATCCATTACCAAAAGCCGCACGTCTCTGGAAAGGGCTTTAGCAATCTCCACCATCTGCTTATAGGCTACCGTTAAATCTCGTACCAGAGCTTTTAGATCAATATTGATCTTCATCCGCTGAAAAATTTCCGCTGTTTTTTTCTCGCAGCTTTTTCTATCAATAAAAACTTTATTCCCCGGCATACTGCCCACAAAGACGTTTTCCGCTACTGTAAGGGCGGGCGCCAGATTAAATTCCTGATATATTACCGCGACACCAAGATCCCGGGAAAGTTTAGGCGTCATGGCGGTATGGGTAATTCCATCAAAGACAATTTCACCCTTGTCAGGACTGATGGCTCCGGAAAGAACTTTTATTAAGGTAGATTTTCCGGCGCCGTTTTCACCGACCAGGGCATGTATCTCATTTGTTTTAAATGTTACGGAAACGTCATCCAGCGCGAGTACGCCAGGATACTGTTTGGAAATATGACGCAGTTCCAAAAGCATATTTTCAGGCATGAATCTTTCGTTCCTATCACAAATTCCGAAGGCGGTTCAGAAAGCGGTCAAATCTCGAACAGCCCCCGGAAATAGCGTTATTATTTCGGCAATGGCTTGCCAACCAAATCGGCATTTTCGATAGTGATAGGCTGCATCGGAAAGTACACAATTTTTTCCGCTTCATTTATTTTGCCGGTCTTCATGGTATCAAGGGATCGGTCAAAGAGGCCAAGCACCTGATTAACCAAATCCATATAAATGGTGCCGATAAACATACCGTTCTTCCTGATTTCCCTCATGCCGTCTTCACTGGCGTCACTGCCAAACATGCCGATACGGTGATTTTGGAATGTCCAACCCGCAGCGGCAAATGCCTGGCCAATGCCGATGCATCCGATGTCGGTAATGGCCATAATACCCTGTATGTCGGGAACCGCAGTAATAATGGCCTCACCCAAGCCAACCCCTCCATCGGCTATGTTAATGTCCTGTTCAAACACGATGCTGCCCTCTGGACAGCTTTCCTTAAAACCTTCCCGTATGCCGTCGGCCCGTACTATCATAAAGTCCAAGACGTTAAACGTAGCAATCGCCGCCTTTTTGGAACCCGGATTGGCATGTACCCATTCGCCGCACATACGACCGATGGTTTTTCCCAGATCGTAATTCGATGCCATGCTGACATAATGGGCGACCTTGCTGGGGTTATCATAAGAAGCGAGAATCGCTCCTTGAGCCTTTAGTTCCTCCAAAAGATTGATATAAGAGTCCTCGGCAATATTCTGGAAGACAACAATCTTCGCCTTTGCGGTTAGGCAGTTTTCAAGGAACCGGGTCATGTCCGCCGCCCCATTCGACAGGTCCGCGGCAATTAAACGATAACCAGCCTGACTGCACCTCTCCTCAAAGGCTCGCCTGATGTCAATAAAAATAGGATTAGTCTGCAAACCCGTAAGCGCCAATCCAACCGTAATGGTTTCTGTAGAACCTCCGCCGGTATCCTGCCTGCCGCCTGCAAATACTGTCGCGGACATTACCAGCGCCATTCCCGCCATCAAAACAACAACCTTCTTAAACCTTTTCATACGAATCCTCCAAATCGGTATATAAAACTATTAACCTAAAAAAACGCCGCGCGTTTTACCGCTTTCTCTTACCTATGATTGGCCTCACAATCCAGCCTTGAACACACCAGCCGCGTGGCAGCGCTTCTCTGCCGTACGGTTTTGCTTCTCTGCCGTACGGTTTTGTCTCTCTGCCGTACGGCTGCGGATTCTCGTTTTTTACTTCTCTTCCTTATTACCTCTTTCTTATCTAATCGCCTCCCCGCTCTCCGGGTCGAACAGATGGGTCTTTTCGGAATTGAAATCCAGGCGGATGATGTCGCCATGCGCGTAAACCACGTTCTCCGTGGTCGTGATGTTCAGATACTCCTGCCCAACCCGTACAGATACCCGCCGCTCGTCGCCGAAATTCTCGTAGACCGCCACCGGAACCGGCGTACTGGTGTCAGACTCGGTAATAAGCACGTCCACCGGCCTCACGCCCAGCGTAATGTTCTGGCCGTCCGACACAAGGGGAAGCGACCGCTCAGGAACTTTCACCAGAAGATCGCTGCCCTCAAAGCTGAAGAAAAACCCGCCGTCCCGCTTGACAATCACGCTGCGCAGCAGGTTCATGGGCGGCTCGCCGATAAACCCGGCGACAAACTCGTTTGCCGGGCTGTCGTAGACTTCAAGCGGCGTTCCCATCTGCTGCAGCGCGCCGTCCTTCATGATGATGATGACGTCGGCCAGCGACATAGCCTCGATCTGGTCATGGGTAACGATGATCGTGGTGCATTGAATCTCCCGGTGCATCCGCTTGATTTCCTGCCGCAGGGTCTGGCGCATCTTGCCGTCCAGATGGCTCAACGGCTCGTCCAGCAAGAGAAGGCCGGGCTGGCGGACTATGGCGCGGGCGATGTTCACCCGCTGTTTCTGCCCGCCCGACAAGGCGCTGGGCTTCATGTCCAAGAGTTCATCAACTTTTAAGAGCGGGGCAACCCGGTCGATAGCCGTTTTTATGGCGTCCGACGGCGCTTTTTTGGCCCGCAGGTTAAAGGCAAGGTTGTCGTATACCGAAAGCGGCGGATACAGCGCATAGTCCTCGAAGGCAAGGCCGATATTCCGGTCTTTGGGCAAGAGGTCATTGATACGCACGTTGTCAATGAAAATGCTGCCGCTGGTGATCGCTTCAAGCCCCGCGATCATGCGGAGCGTGGTGGATTTTCCGCAGCCGGAAGGCCCCAATATCCCGATAAAGGAGTTGTCGGGACATTCAAAAGAGAGGTCTTTTACGGCAAAATCGTTTTGGGCTTTCTTCTTGCCAAAAAGTTTTTTCTCTGTGTTGTCATAACGCTTATACACGTTCTTCAAGACTAACTGTGCCAAAACATTCCTCCATATTGGTAAACAAGCGGCCGTCCCACAGAAGCCCGCCAATCCTTATCGCTCATCTCTTACTTCTTATGAGTAATGATGGTCTTGCTAACGCCGTCAAAAAAGAGCGCGTTTTTCATGTTAAACTTGAGGTACACCGCCTCGTCCAAATCCGCGCTGGTACTGTTCGGCGCGGCAATCCGTATTTTTTCGCCCTTCACATCGGCGGTCATAATGACCTTGTTGCCGATAGGCTCAAAGGCGTAAATCGCGCCTTTTATCCAGCTTGCATCCTGCGGGGCAAGGCTGAATTGAATGTCAATTCCTCGTATCCCCACATCAACCGATGCGGCGCCTGCCTCCTGTAATGCGTGCCCCGCGTCTTTTTCCGGGAAGAGCGGCTGTTCCTGTCCCAGAGCTTTTAAGCCTAACCGTCCGTTTTTGCTTGAAAGTTCCGCCGGGAAGATCGTTATTTCCGGTTCGCCAAAGAGACGGGCGACAAATTCATTAACCGGCGTGTAGTACATCTGCAAGGAACTGCCCAACTGTTCTATCTTCCCGTTGTTCATGACCGCTATCCGGTCGGCCAGGGACATGGCTTCCATGAAATCATGGGTTACGTAGATCGTTGTGGTGTTGAACGCGCTCTGCATCTCCTTTAATTCGCCGCGCATGAAATGGCGCAGTTTGGCGTCAAGGTGGGCAAGCGGTTCGTCCATCAGAAAGACTTTTGGCTCCCGGACCAGACAGCGGCCTATCGCCACCCGCTGACGCTGGCCGTTTGAAAGCTGGCTCGGCTTCCGGTCGTAGAGACCGTCGATCTTCATCATCTTGACCACCCGTTCCACAGCCTTTTGGATATACGCTTCGTCTTTCTTGTGCAAGGGACTCCGCATGGGAAAGGCGATATTGTCGTACACCGAAAAATGAGGGTAGAGCGCGTAGTTTTCAAATACCATCGACACGTTCCGGTACATCGGCTCAATCAGGTTGACGATCTCGCCGCCGATCTTTACCAAGCCCTCGTTGGGGAATTCAATGCCGGCTATGGTTTTGAGCACCGTGGTTTTTCCCGCGCCGGCAGGACCAAAAAGCACGAAGAATTCGTTGTCCTGTATGTCAAGGCTCAAGTGGTCAACCGCAGCTCTTCCTTCCTTCATACCCTTATATCTTTTGGTAACGTTTTCAAGCTGTATTCTTGCCATTGCTTTATCCTTTGACTGCGCCGAAGCTCAAACCTCGTACCAGATGTTTCTGGATGAAGAGGCATATCACGATTTCAGGAAGCACCGCGATAATCGCCGCCACTGCCACTTGTCCGTAATGCACCGCATCGGAAGCCATGTACCGGAGGCTCGTTATTGTGATGGTTTGCACCTTCATCCCGCTGAGGATCAGGGGAAAGGTAAAACTGTTCCAGGCGAAGATAAAGGCCAAAAGCCCGGAAGCCACAAGTCCGGGTTTGACCAGCGGAAGCAGCACCTTGAAGAACACCGCGTACCAGGTATAACCGTCAAGCTGGGCCGCCTGCTCCACTTCCACGCTTATATCCTCGAAATAGCCCCGCACAACCCAAATGAGGAGCGGCATAGTGATAAGCTGGTACACCCAGATAAGACCGAAATACGTATCGTACAAACCAATTCGCTGGAATATCATAAACAGCGGAAGGATAACCAGAATTTCCGGCGCAAACTTGAACGAAAGAATCTGAAAGGCCCAGCCTTCCTTGTTCTTGAAATCGTAGCGGGCAAGCGCGTAGGCTGCCGGCACTCCCGCAAGCACGGTGAGGAGAACTGCTCCGCCTGATACGATGAAGTTCTGAATAAACGCCTTGATGTAATCCGAATCTTTGCGTAACAGCACCGCCTGATAATTTGACAGCGTAGGGGTAAATTTGAAAACGGTGGTAACCACCTCCGCATCGGACTTGAAGGACATGAGCAGCATCCAGACGATAGGAAAAATCGCAAACAGGGCGTAGGCCGTAAGGCCGAAGTTTCTCCCCACTGCCAAAAGCGCATCCTGCGTTTTTTTGTTTTGCGCGGCCTGTTCAATACGTGTACTCATACTATCTCCTCCTTATAAGCCGGCGGCTTCTTTCGCGTATTTGCGCTGTTTTTCAACGATTTTTTGCGCCGTTATGTTCACCGCGAGCCATAGCATCAACAGATACGGCAGCGCCCTGCCCGGCTGCTGGTAGGTAAAGGCAGTGATATAACTGGTGAGGGAAATGTTCATCAGGGTATTCCCCGGACCTCCCTTGGTAAGGGCGAATATGATGCCGAATTCCTGCAAAGCCGCCATTGAGCGGAACAGAAGCGCTATGTAAATAAAAGGTTTCAGCATCGGCAGAGTCAGGGTCTTGAAGGTAAACCACGCGCCCGCTCCATCAACCTGGGCAGCCTCAAAAGGCGACTTGGGCAGGGATTGAATACCCGCCAGAACCAGAAGCAGGATGAAGGGCGTGTTTACCCATGCGTCAATCATTACCACAGTAAACATCGCGGTTCTATGGGACGCAGCCCACGGGAAATTATAGAGGCCGAACACGTTCAAAAACTTTTCTATTATACCGACTGAGTTGGAAATCATCAGCTGCCAGATAAGCACCGCGATGGCTGGCGCGACCATCAGGGGGAACATCAACACCACTTTCAATATCCGGCTGTAGCGGGTGTCTTTTTTCAAGAGAAACGCGACGCCCATTCCCAGAAGCAATTCCGCGCCGGTAGAAGAAATGGCGTATATAAAGGTAACAAGAACGGCATGATAAAAATCGGGATTCGCCAGCATACCCCCAAACTGGAGCTTGCCGTCTATCATGTCGAAACTGAGCCAGTTGCGGAACCAGTTCCAGCGCCACTGGTCCATGGGAATCCGGTATGACGCATTGGTCAAACTTAAAACAATCGCGGTGATAAAGGGAATCATAATACCGATGAGAATGATCATTCCCGGCGCGATGATATAATACGGACGCATCCTGATATGTTTAGGCTGCTCGTTATAGTTTATTGCTGTTTCAACTGGTTTCTTTGCCATATCCGTCCTTTTCCTTTTTCTCGACCCCGCAATGGCGCGGACCGTAACAACCCGCGCTTCTTAAAGATACTTTACTACCGCAACGCCCAGCCTTATTCGCAGGCGGTTAATCCGGCGCCGCACAGCATTTTCTGTCCGGCGCAGACAGACTTTTCTGTCCGGCGCAGACAGACTTTTCTGTCCGGCGCAGACAGACTTTTCTGTCCGGCCTAGACAGACTTTTCTGTCCGGCGCAGACAGACTTTTCTGTCCGGCCTAGACAGACTTTTCTGTCCGGCCTAGACAGACTTTCGCGTCCGGGCCGTAAACAACCCGCGCTCCTTAAAGATACTTTACTGCTGTAACGCCCTGTCCATACGCTGTTTCAGCGCGTCAAGCCCCGCCTGAACCGTTACCCGTCCGGCGACCATGTTTTGCAGGGTCTCGGCCCAGTCAAGCGTGGTCTGGAAGAAGGCCGGCTGCGGCGTAAAGAGAATGCCCGCATTCGGGGAAGTCTTGTTAAAGGTATCAATATACCCTTCCTGAGCGGCCATCTTCGTCTGGAATCCCGGTGAATTCCACACCGAAGTCCGTACCGGGTCCATGTTGTTGCCCGTTACCGAGGCGTACTCAAGGAATTCCTTGCTGGTAAAGTATTGCAGGAAAAGCCATGCCGCGCCTTTGTTTTTTGAGTTGGCGTTCATCGCTATCGACCAAATCCAGAAGTTCGACTTAACCGGGTCTCCTTTGTTAGCGACCGGATGCGGGGCAAACGCGATGTTTCCGCCTTCAGCCATGTTTTGCAGATTCACCTGGATAGAGTTGTTGTCCGCGTCCCACTGCATCGCGGCTTTACCCGCTCCGAGTTCCGCCTGTCCGATATACCAGAACGTGTTTGACCACTGGGGAGAACCGCCCCGTTTTACCAAGTCTACCCAGAACTGATTCATGGCGACCGATTCGGGCGAGTTCACTTTGGAAACCAGCCTGTCGCCCTCAATCGCAAAGTCCTTCGCGCCAAACTGGGCGTAAACGCTGAGGTATGCGGGGTGAATCGTTCCCCAGTCGCGGGCGCCGCGCAGGGCAATCGCGTAAGAGCCGGGACCGTTCCATTCTTTCAGCTTGTCGCAGGCTTCCAGCAACTCCTGATAGGTCTCTGGAACCTTGGTAATACCAGCTTGGGCAAAGGCGCGTTTGTTATAGGCAAGGCTGTAGACTTCGCAACCCAGAGGGAAAGCCCAGAGTTTGCCGCTGCCCGCCTCATGCCCGGGAACGCCGTCCCATTTCAGCGCGTTAATAACGCTGGGAACAATGTCGCCGTAATCATAGCCAGGAGCAATCAAGGCTGGATTATTAAGATAATCATCCAGAGCCTCCACGTTGCCGGCGGTGGAATAGTCCCAAAGCTGATACACGCCGGACATGAAGAGATCGGGCGTACCGGAACGGCTCGAAAGGGCGTTTGAAACCTGATCAAAATAGTTGGCCTCAGGCGTTACCTGAATGTTGACTTTGATTCCAGTCTGGGCTTCAAAATCCCCCAGCCTTTGCTGTACTGCTGTTGATGTGGAATGTTCCACCATGTAGACTGTGATGGTCTGGCCGTTGTACCGTTTCCAGTCAAAAGCGCCGGTTGCCTCCGCGTCAGCAGGCCCGCTTGCCGCCTGCCTGCCGCTGGCAAAAACACCAACGGCAATACCCGACAGCGCCATGCAAAGAACCAATTTCCTAAACATCTTCTTCTCCTCTGTTTGCGATCTCGGCGCAAACATAACTAAAAATTTGGTAGTTGACTCGCTTCCTGCCGGGAACCTATGAACATGTTCTAGCGAACCCGCGGAAGGCTCTCATCAGCTTTCCATATCCTATCCTAAACGGGGCTTATCAATCTGTCTAATCAAGTTTTGCTCTATTTTGCCTAATCCTTGCTAAGTTTTCAAAACAGCTTTGCAAAAACTTGAAAAAGAAAAAATGACTTGTATACTATCTTAGATACCCTATAGAAAGGAGCGATTCGCTATGTTTTACTATCCTCCAGACGGCGACTATAACAGACCTCCCTACGAAAGCAACATACAGGTTTTGGTGTACGAGAATGTTCAGAATGAAGACTACTCCATGCACTGGCATACGGCGACCGAGATAGTCATGCCGCTGGAAGGCATATAACGCGGTTCTACTGAAAAAGAAGTTCAGCCTCAGAGAGAATGATATTCTCATCATCCCCTCTCACGAGCTGCACAGTTTAAGCGTTCCGCCTTCCGCTAAAAACGGACGGCGCTTTATACTGATGTTTGAGCCGACTCTGCTTTATTCACTGTCAGGTTTGTCCGGGGCTATTTCTGTTCTGTACAACCTGAATCTGATAACGCCGGAAGAAATGCCCGCGCTCTACAAAACCGCCCGCTCACTGCTCCTTGCCATACGCGACGAATACTGGCAGGGCGACGCCTTAAAAAACGCCGCCATTTACGCCAAAATAATTGAGCTATACATAGCCTTGACGCGCTACTACAGCAGCGGCAAAAACCTGTCGGAAATCCCCCCTGAAACCACTCACGGGGGACAGGAATATGTGGCAAGGCTGAACGCTGTATTTGAATATATCGAAAATCACCTGTCAGAGGATTTATCTCTGGAGCTGGTCGCGGACATTACCAATTTTTCAAAGTTCCATTTTGCCCGCATTTTTAAGGAATTTACCAACCTGTTGTTTAATCACTACTTACAACAAAAGAGGGTAAAAAAGGTGGAAGCGCTTTTACTTAATCCCACCTATTCAGTTGCTGACGCGGCTCTGGAAGCTGGTTTTAAGAGCATATCGACCTTTAATCGCGTATTCAGGGAAGTCAACCACTATACCCCTTCGGAGTACAAAAAAATGTTCATCAATCGGCCTGATTAGTCCTTAGCAAATATGCTTCCAAAACCATTTTTTAAGCAAAAGAAACGCTTAACAAAAAAGCGCAGGAATGGAACCTCTTCTTTTCATCATATTCTCTACGCGCCGGAAAGAAAAAAGTCCGCGAATGACGCGAATTTTCTTTAGAGAAATGAAGTATTCGCGTATATTTGCGGACAAATTCTTACTGTTTTTTCTTCCTGCGTAATATAAGTTATTCGTATTAGGCTTGTCAAAAAAATCAGGCTTGTCTAAAACAAACAGGGTTTTAGAACAAGCCCAATTATCCGCACGCTATCAGCAACGCTATTTGATCGAATCTATGTTGGCTTGGGTAGCTACAGTTACGCCGGTATCAACATTCCGCTGAACCGGTTTGCCCGCCAGAAGATCCACGCCCGCCTGAAGGCCCTGATACCCCATTTCATAGGGGTTCTGAACCATGGTCGCAAGAAGGACGCCGCGCTCAATCAGCGACTTGGTATCCGCAGACCAGTCAAAACCGACAAATTTGATCTGACCGGCTTTTCCAGCCTGCTCAATGGCGTTTCCCGCGCCCACAGTGGAGCCTTCGTTGGTGCCATAGATACCAGCCAGATCAGGATTGGCAGTCATAAAGTCAGTGGTGATGTTGAGCGCCTTGGTTTTGTCCCCATCGGAATACTGGGTACCCACGATGGTGATGCCGGGATAGTTCTTGGCGATCTCGTCTTTGAAATCATTCTCCCGGAGCATGGTGGTGCCAGCGCCGGCTTGGGCATTGACAATGGCGACCTTGCCCTGGCCATTCAAGGCTTTGCCAAGCTCATTGGCCGCGGTCCGGGCAGCCTGGCCGTTATCAGTGGCAAAGAAAGCGTCCCATTCATCGGTATTGGCGGCAGTGTCGATAAGGATCACCTTAATTCCCGCCCTATGCGCTTTCTCAATGCCGGGTACCAGCGCATCAGCGTGCATCGGCGCGATCATCAGAATCTGCGCCTTCTGAGTAATGGCATCCTCGACCATCTGGAGCTGCACCGCGTTGTCTACTTTCCCCGGGGGCGCGTTGTAGATCAGGTTGATGTTGCCAAGTTCCGCAGCTTTCGCCTCGGCGCCAGCTTTCACCTTGAGCCAGTGTTCGTCAATAGAATCCATGGTGATAAGAACAGCCTTAGTCTTACCATCATCGGTTACTCCGCGCGCCCAGACCGGCAGAACACCGG
Organism: Treponema sp.; assembly: GCA_031258505.1. Taxonomy (GTDB): domain Bacteria; phylum Spirochaetota; class Spirochaetia; order Treponematales; family Breznakiellaceae; genus JAIRMT01. The sequence continues at coordinate 10,192 of JAIRMT010000047.1, read as the reverse complement.
TAAGAGCGGTAATCAGTACGGTAATCAATAAAATCCTCGTTTTCATTGATTTTCCTCCTAAAAAATATTTTTTGATTCTCACAAGAGAACCATAAAAACCAATTTAATCCTTGCGTCTAATCCTATCCAGAAATACAGAACCAACGATTACAATGCCGATTACGATCTTCTGAATAAAGGGAGATACGCCGATCAGGTTGAGGCCGTTCCGCAAGACTCCGATAACAAAAGCGCCGATGAAAGTTCCCGCCACAGTGCCTTCCCCGCCCATAGTGCTGGTCCCGCCGATGACCGACGAGGCAACCGCGTCAAGCTCGTACCCGTCCCCCGCGCTCGGCTGGGCGGAAATGATACGCGCCGCCATGATCAGCCCCGCGAAGGCGGCAAGGATGCCGGAAAAAACGTACACCGCGATCAGAATCTTCCCGGTATTTACCCCAGAAAGCCGGGCTGCCTCAAAGTTGCTCCCTGTGGCGTATACATGACGCCCCAGTTTCGTCTTTGCCAAAATAAACGCAAAGACAATGACGAGAAGCACCATGATGATAACCGGGTTGGGAATGCCCAGGGTTGATCCGGTTCCCCACAAAGTCGTAAAGGTCTTGGGGAGGCCGCTGATCGGGATGGCCTGGGTCAGGGTGAAAGACAGGCCGCGCGCAACCGTCATGGTTCCCAACGTAGCGATGAACGGCGGTATATTCCCAAACGCCACGAGTGTGCCGCTCACCGCCCCGGAAGCAAGGCCCGTCAACAGGCCGGAGAGAACGGCAAGGGGAACCGGCAGGTTCGCCCGCATGACAAGCCCCGCAACCATTGCGGAAAGGGCGATGTTGGAACCAATGGACAGGTCTATGCCGCCGGTTATAAGCACATAAGTCTGCCCGATTGCGATGATGGCAATCACCGCCGTCTGAGTCGCCACTGTTAAAAGATTGTTCACCGAGAAAAAGTAGGGGCTGAGAATGGTAAAAACCGCCCCCAGCAAAAAAAGCCCGCTGAAAGTTGAAAGAAGCTGTTTTTGGGATCGGGATAAATTCAACCGCAGTCCCCATTTAACCGCCGCGCCGCTCATTACTTACATCCTCCATTATGAATACTGTGTCGCATATTTCAGAATCTCTTCCTGATTCGTATTTTTGGTTATCAGTTCGGCGGTTATCCTGCCGTTACACATGACCATGATACGATCCGACATTCCCAACACCTCTGGCAATTCAGAGGAAACAAACATTACCCCTATGCCGTTCTTTTTCAAATCATTGATAATATTGTAGATTTCGATCTTGGACGCTACATCAATGCCCCGTGTCGGCTCGTCAAAGATCACAATCCGCGCGTTCCGCATAAGCCACTTCCCAACAACCACCTTCTGCTGATTCCCCCCGGAAAGATTCCTGACGTACTGATCCACGCTCGGCGTTTTTATTTTAAGGCTTTGAACCATCTCTTTAGACTTTTTTGATTCCAGTTTCCGCAGGATAACCCCCAGTTTTGAAACAATATCAAGGCTGGGCAGGGTGATGTTTTCCGCCAGGGTCATCTTGACACAGAGACCGTCCCGCTTCCGGTCCTCCGGGGCGCAGAAAAGCCCCTGAACAATCGCCTCCCTGGGGGCGTGTATCTTTGCCAGCTTACCATTGATGCGTATTTCCCCCTCGCTCATCCTGTCCGCCCCGGAAATCGCCCGCACCACTTCGCTCCGGCCCGCGCCCATAAGACCGGCAAAGGCGAGTATCTCCCCCTTGTACAGGTTGAAAGAAACCTTTTTCACCCCAACGCCGTGGAGTGAGGAGAGGTTCTTTACCTCAAGAACCTTCTCTCCCCGTTCCACCTCTATGCGGGGAAACTTTTCGGTCAGGGCGCGGCCTACCATCAGGCTGATAATTTCCGGCAGATTCGTCTCCGCAAAGTTAAGCGTCTTTACATACTTGCCGTCCCGCAGAATCGTAACCCGGTCAACAATACGGGAAAGTTCCTCCAGCCGGTGGGAAATATAGATGATCCCATGCCCTTCGGCCTTGAGCATAGCGATAACCTTGAAGAGGTCATCGATCTCCTTTTCAGTAAGGGCAGACGTAGGCTCATCCATGATGATGATCCGGGCGTTCATGGAAAGGGTTTTGCATATCTCTACCATCTGCTGCTTAGAAACCGGCAAATTCCTAACCGGTGTTGCGGGATCAATGTTCAGGTTCAGGGTTTTAAGATACTGTTTAACCGCTTCGTTCTGTTTCTTCTCGTTCAAAAAGCCGGAAACAGTGAATTCCCGGTTTAGGAAGATATTTTCCGCCACCGTAAGATGGGGACAGAGGTTCAGTTCCTGATGAATGATCCCGATCCCCAAGTTCTGGGCGGATTGTGGAGTCAAATCGCCCGGAATCTTCTCGCCGTTCACATAGAAGTCTCCTGAATCCCGCCTATACACCCCAGAGATGATCTTCATCAGCGTTGATTTCCCAGCGCCGTTCTCACCCAGCAGGGCGTGAACTTCACCGGGGCGCAGATCAAAGCGCGCGTCATCAAGCGCCGTAACCCCAGAAAAAGCCTTTGAAATATGCTCTACCTTGACTAAATCAGTTGCCATCATTTCCCTTTATCTTAAAAACTTCTATCTCGATAAACATTGGCAATAATATCGTTTTCCATAATATCTATATGAAAATCGGCTGTTCGTCTTGCAAGCACTCGCTCTATTAGCCAGTTGATTAGTTAATGGCTTAACTAGTACAGAATTAACTATAGTGTTGCCCGCTGGGAAAGTCAAGAAGTTTCCAGAACTTTTTTAAAATTTTTTCGTTTGGGGCTTGTGCCTGAATCTGGAGGCCGGCAGCCGCCCGGCTCACGCCGCGGCTCTGGATTGGTATCGTGTCAGAACTAAACAGTGGATATTACACAGACCAGCCTCGCCTGCTCAAAAAGCCTACTCGCAGCTGCCTCACTCCCGACATCAACAATCACAATGAACAGTCCGGGGCCGACTTGCCGCCGCACTTACAAACTTTCAACAACTTGAATCAAACACCCTTCAGGATTATACATAGCTATTGAATGAGAGGTATATCAATTCCGGGTGATATTCAAAGTGCATGGTGTCGTAAGACGACCATTTGCCGCCCCAAATAAAACCTTCATCCTCAAAGATGCGTACCACAGAACGGGGAGGATTCAGCTTGTCCTCTTCAGGCACGCTGCGGAAGTCAATGCCCTTTTGCTGGGTCCAGAGCCAGTAGGTCTCCTTACCCGGCTGCGCCTTCATCAGTAAATCAATCGCCACGCCGTAGGAGTGAAAACTGCGGTTACTGCTGCCCGCAACGCTCCGCCAGTTCCATGCGCCGATGCTGTCTAATGAATTTTTCCACGCAGTAATGGCTTCGTCCTCTTTTTCAAGCTCGTTGATGCGCTGCTCAACCCGCGCCAGCGGCGCAACAACCCGCTCGTGTACGGTTACAGCGCTTTCAAAAAAGCTGATAGTCCTTTGATGCGCAAACGCCTCTGCGCGTGTTTTGCATTGAAGCAGTTTTTCATAAAAGTTTGAGCGAACTGCGCCGGAAATAGCTCGACTATATCCACGACTTGCTCTGTCCGTGAAAATACTCCTGCGCCAAAAGAGTTCCCCAGCAATGGTTTTCCATGTATTAGGTTCCGCTGTATCATCGCTGAATTCCGTAACATAACGGTATATCGACTGAGAACGGAAAGACGCCGCCTGCTCCATCTCTGTTTCGCTTAAAAGTTTGCCCTGAGCATAGTAATACCGCTCGCCATCCATCTCCACAGTCCAATCGCCGTCTCGCAAGACAGCCGCGCCAAGCCGGTCGGGATAGGCAGCCGCAAAAGCCTTCATCACCGCTTCGGCCCGTTCACCCGCGCCCCGAAGCGCATCAAGCTCCGCGCCAAACGCCGCAAGCAAGGCGTCCGCCTGCTCGCCTACAGCCTTCATGTTAAAAAAGGAAACCTCCGTAAAGCCGCCGCCAGCGCGTATTATGCGAGGCCGGTATATTAGTTGTTCAAAAAGCTCGCTATAATCAGCATTATTCTCCGCGCCGGTCCAGAAGGGAATGACAATACCGTCAAAAAAATCAGTGTTTGATAAAAAGGTCTGCATTGGCAGGGCTATATCATTGTCAATAATTGAAGATCCAATAAAATAGTAGCGATAAGCAAGCAAATCAGGCGGCGCTTGTTTACTCGCAATGTCAAACAAAGCGGAACCTGTTCTTTCAGCAAGCAGTTTTGCCACCCGCCGCGTTTCAGCCTTTTCTGAATAATAGAGTACAATACTGTCTGTTTCCTCCGGCTGTTTTTCAGCGCAGGAGGCCAGCGCAAGGGTTAGTATACATAGTATGATAAAATGCTTGCTGTAGGGTGTCATTGGCGGAAATTTATAACAATGACATCTTTCTGTCAATCGGGCTTTTACGCGCCCGCAGCCCTTGCTTATAACTTAAACACATAATCAACCATAAATCCGGTAAATAGGGACGACAGCATGACAAACGCGAGATATAGAACAAAGTTTTTTAAGCCCAGAACAATTTTCACCGCGCCCAGATTGGTAATCTTTGTAGCAGGCCCGCTTATCATAAACGCCGCGGCAGACCCCATGCTCATTCCGCTATCCAGCCACGCCATAAGCAGCGGGATGGTTCCACCGCCGCACATATAGAGGGGAACGCCGTTTGTGGCGGCCATGAGAAGCCCAAACCCCCGATTTTTACCAAAAAGCGCCGCCATCGCGTCCTCCGGCGCATAACGCTGAAAAATGGCGGAAAGCAGTATCCCAATCAGGAAATACAGCCCAGTCGCCCTGATGTTACGCCCGATGTTTTTAAGCGCCCGTAAAACAAGATTAGGGTCAGTATCGTGATTCTTCGGCGCACTAAATCCGACAAAATTAAAAAACGCTTGCCCCTTGCATACATACCTGACGCAAAGCCCTGCGGCAATTCCGCATATAAAACACGAAACAAAACGAACAATAAGCGCCGTTGTTCCCAAAGCTGCGCTATAAAATAAAAGCTGCGGATTAAGCAGAATTGAACTCATCATAAAGGCGGCAAGCATGGGCTGCACAGTAAGCGCATCGCTCTCAACGCCGGTTTCCGCAAAGGACGCGGCAATCGGGATAGCGCCATACATACACAGCGGCGAGACTATGCCGATGAGAGACGCTGGAACAAGCCCCAGCGCGCCGAGCCTTTTCCGCTGAACCACGCCCAGAAGCGCGTGTATCTTCGCCTTGCCAAAGACGGAAATGAGCGAACCAAGGAGTATGCCGAGTACATAATACCCAGCTATCTGCTCAAATTGTACGTTGAAGTAGTACCAGAGATAAATTGCCTCGCGTTGAATAAGCTCACCCATTGCCATTGACCAATTCGCAGCCATAACTACTCAGACCGATTTCAACGGCCTGATTCACGGCGAGTATGCTGTTCCTAAGCGGAGCAACAGCCTCCTTTGACGAGCTGTTTAGAACAGAGCGCGCTGTCAGCCTAAGCCCGGCTCCCCATAAACCCAACAAGCGCCGGGCGTTTGCCCTGCTTGTTCCCACAATTCTCATAATCAACCTCTCAAACAATGCTATGAAAACTATAACTCTTAAAGAAAAGATCATCGAATTACGCGAATGAACGCGAATCTTCTTTAGAGAAATGAAATATTCGCGTATATTAGCGTCCATTCGATGACAAATTCTTGCCGTTATGAGTGGTCATAGCGCGGATAGGTATCTTTTTACCATTGCCGTCCAGTTCGTTAAACGTCAAGGCGCGAGCAGCGGGTAAAGTGTGGCGGCGCGTTGGGCGGGGCAATGTTTACCAGCTCGCTGCGGGCGGTGGAGCAGGCGGGACAAAGCAATGGGCAGCGCGAGGCGTAGCGACAGAACAGGGCGGGCGTGGTGTCAGAGGCATCGCCGGCGCTGTCTTCGCTGAAAATGTCAGTGGCAGCGGCAAGCAGAGCGCGGGTGTATGGGTGTGCCGGCGCATTATACACAGCGTCAGCCGCGCCGAGTTCCACGATTTGGCCGCGATACATCACGGCAATACGGTCGCAGAGGTAATAGACAACGTTCAGATTGTGGGAAATAAAGAAAAGGGCGAGACCGAGCTGGTGATGCAAGTCCTGAAAGAGATTGAGTATCTGCGCCCCAACCGATACGTCAAGGGCGCTGATGGCTTCATCCGCGATGATGAGCTTGGGCGACAGCATCAGGGCCCAAGCAATACAGACTCGCTGGCGCTGTCCGCCGGACAACTCACGCGGCGCGCGCGCCTTGTACGAGGGGTCAAGCCCCACGAGATTGAGCGCATCGTCAACGCGGCGCTCGCGTTCCCACTTATCGCCGAGTCGGTGTATTTTGAGCGGCTCCTCAAGGATTTCACCCATCCGCTTGATCGGATTGAGCGACGCTGACGGGTCCTGAAACACCGCCTGAACCTTCCGCGCCAGGTTGAGCCGTCCACGCCGGTTCAGTCGCTCAAAGCTGTTCCGTTGCGGCATACCATCAATAGTAATAAGACCTTTGTAGTCGATAAGTCCCAGTATGCTTCGCCCCAGCGTGGTTTTACCGCAGCCGGATTCACCCACCAGCCCAAAGAGTTCGCCGGAACCCAGTTCAAGGTTCACGCCGTCAAGCACGGGCTTAACCTCTTTCCTGCCAAAGAGACCATAGGCGCGACTCGTGTAAACATTAGAAACATTTTCAATACGCAAGAGCGGCGCATCAGCCATGACGCGCTCCATCAGCGTGAATACAGTGAACGCGGTGCTGGGCATTGAGCGTTGCGGCTTTGGGGAAATGGGTTAAACAGGTTTCTTGGGCTGTGTAACAGCGGGGGGCAAAGGGGCAGCCGTCGCGTATGCCGCCCAGTTCCTCAAGAGAGGGAACCTTGCCCGGAATGTTTACCAGCGCCATACCCTTACGACCACGATCAGGAATTGAACCGATGAGTCCTCGCGTGTATTCATGGATGGGCGCGGCGAAAAGCTCGTCAGCCGCGCCTTCCTCCACGATTTTGCCTGCGTACATGACCAGCATACGGTCGCAGACGCGGCTCAACAGGGCTAGGTCGTGGGAAATGAAAAGGATCGCCACGCCAAGCTCACGGTTTATGCGCCGCAGAAGCCGCAGTATCTGCGCCTGAATGGTAACGTCAAGCGCGGTAGTGGGTTCGTCGGCGATGAGCAAGCGGGGACCGCATACAATGGCGAGCGCGATCATCACCCGCTGGCGCATACCGCCGGAAAGCTGGTGCGGGTACATGGCGGCGAGTCTCTCAGGGTCGGGCAGTCCCACCTGCAGCATAATGTCCAGCGTCTTTTGCCTGACACGAGTGCGGTCAGTATCCCCGTGCAGTTCAAGGCTCTCCGCGATCTGTCGGCCTACTCTGAGCAGAGGATTCAGTGAAGTCATGGGTTCCTGAAAGATCATGGATATATCCTTACCGCGTCGCGGCGTTAATTCGCGGGGCGACAACGCGCCTAAGTCAACGCCGTCAAACCTGATGGAGCCGCTCACGCAGCTAATGCCTTCAGGCAAGAGCGCGGGTATGGAGAGCGCGGTGAGGGTCTTACCGCAGCCGGATTCACCCGCAATGCCCACAATTTCGCCAGCGCGTATTGTGAAGCTAATGTCATCAACAGCGAGGAGCGGCTTGTTGGTGTCAGACACCGCGTGTCTGGCGTCAACGCCAATCGACAGCCGCTCAACCTGTAACAAACAGTTCGCTGCCATGCCTACTGTCCCAGCAGGTCCGTGTAGTAACGGCTCTCAATGCGATTGCGGGCTATGCCCAGCAGATCAAGCAGGGCGAGGAGCCTTCCCCGCGCCGCCGCCACTGTATCCGCCGCATCGTTGTCCGCTATTATCTCCAGTTCGATAAAGTAGCCAAGCCGCTCAAGCAGGGCAAGCTCCACCGTAATGCCGTCCTCAATGTTAAGCGCGTCGTTGTTATACACCCAGACCCAACCAGTCTTGCGCTTACGTTTTATGGGGATAAGCCCCAGCGCCGTCAGTAGGTCCTCAAACACAGCGCCGTCCGATACGGTGAACTCCCGCTCGTGGTTAACCTCAATGTCATCCCGTACTTCTTTTGCCTTATACGTGATTCGCGTGGTTTGAATCCCGTTCTGTATATCGCCGCGTCCATCCCCCGCGACCTCTTTCCGCACCCGCACGCCTGACGCTGGAAACGCCGTATATAGCGCCGCCAGAATTGGCGCAGGATACCAGTAGGCGTCCGTCTTGTCAAAAACGCCGGTAAAGCGGGCAATAGCGTCAATACGCTGCTTCAGTGATTCGGGCGTGTCAACCCACGCCTTCACTTCGATCTCAATGGCCATGAACGTACACTAGCATACTTCCCTATCTTTGCAAACTTCTGGTTTGCAAGAGCGCCAGCGCGTTTAAATTCCCCTAAGCCCATTTCCGATACTATAAGTACAGTATGAATTTACGATATGGTCTTCTATACCTTTGTCTTGTCGTGTTAATACCCGCCTGTTTCGGGCAGAATCAGACCCATGTGGTTAAGCAGGGCGAGACGATCACGTCAATAGCCCGCGCCTATGGAGTTGACGCCAATAGCCTCATGAGCGTGAACAATATCACTGACCCACAGCGGCTTCAGGTCGGCAAGCAACTGGTCATACCAAGCGTCGCAAGCATTGAGCATCGCGTGGAGCGCGGTGAAACCCTCTACGGCATTGCCCGTCAGTACGAAATTGATGTTAAAACCTTGAGAAGCGTAAATAAGCTATCAGAAACGTATGTACTAAAAGTGGGCGATATACTCCGCATCCCTCGTGAAGGCGCGAAAATAGCCAGCGTATCCAGCGTATCTCTCTGGCCCATAGCGGCGAAAGAAGTAACATACCGAAGCGGGAACCTGGGTGGAGTGATCCTAATAGGGGAACCTTCCGAAGTGGTGAAAAGCATCACCACAGGAACCGTAATATCAGCGGGACCCTACCACGGATTTGGGCGAGTCGTGGTTGTTAAAACATCAGGGGGATATTCTTATGTATATGGCGGCTGCGAGAGTTTATCGGTGAAAACTGGCGATACAGTGCGCCCCGGAACAGAACTGGGGCGACTAGGCGTAGACGCGACAGGAAAGCCGCAACTTTCGCTCATGGTTTTCCTGCGTAACAATCCAGTTGATCCAGCCACAGCTCCGCGAGCCTAGCCCATCCTGCCAAACACATTGACCAATGCGTGAACCGATAAACTACGACTCCCCAAGCGCGCTTCGCGCTTTTCTTGACGCGGAGGGCTTAGGGGCGCGTAAGCAGTTTGGACAGAACTTTTTAATCAGGCGGGACATCCGCGCGCGCCTACTCGACGCCCTTGAGTTTGAACCGGGCGACGCTGTCTGGGAGATCGGCTCCGGGCTTGGCGCCATGACCGCCCCGCTTCTTGAGCGCGGCGCGCATGTTACCGCGTTTGAGATTGACACAGGTTTCTGCCGCATACTGCGCAGCCTTTTCGGTGAGCGCCTCACGCTTATTGAAGGCGACGCGCGCGCCGCCTGGCGCGACACAGCCTCCGCGCCATACCTACTCGGCAACCTTCCTTATAACATAGGCGCGCATCTCATCGCCGACTTCATCGAACAGGGACGCTTTTTTCAGCGTATGGTAGTAACCATACAGCGCGAAGTTGCCCAGCGCATGAGCGCGCGCCCCCACACAAAGGACTATTCGTCGTTTTCGGTACTCTGCGCCTCCGCCTACACCGTAACGCCGCTCATGGTACTCAAAGGCGCGTGTTTTTATCCCGCGCCTCACGTTGATTCACAGGCGGTTCGTCTCGACCTCCGACCCGACCGTCCTCGCTCCTCCGCGCTGTTTTACCCGCTGATACGCGCCTTGTTTTCGTCGCGCCGGAAAACCGTCAAGCACAACCTGCGCGCTTTCCTAGCGCAGCGCGCCAGCGACGCGGCGCGTCTTACGGACGCTGCCCTTGTTCATTGCAGCATAGACGCCGGCGTGCGCGCCGAGAACCTAGCGCCAGAGGATTTTACGGCGCTTGCAATATGGCTGACAGACGCGATGTAAGACCCGAAGATAGTTGCTTAGACCTTCTCTAAGCCATAGCTTAGACCTTCTCTAAGCCATAGCTTAGACCTTCTCTAAGCCATAGCTTAGACCTTCTCTAAGCCATAGCTTAGACCTTCTCTAAGCCATAGCT
>JAIRMT010000030.1 GCA_031258505.1 Treponema sp. | reverse complement strand
GGCTTAGAGTGTCTCTAAGCTATGGCTTAGAGTGTCTCTAAGGGAAGGCTTGAGCGTCTCTTAACTACCGTAAAGCCCGTATACGCGCGGGGCGGCGGGACAATTTCTATACGGCGCTGAAGTACGTCTTTTGCCGGTTTCTCCATGAAAACGGGGAGGCTTTTATCCTTTTTGTCTGGGGAGATGAGCCTGACAGGTGATACTTTGAATTGCTGTTTATCCTGGGGCGCGGCTTGACTATGCTTTAAAAGTTCTCTATGCTTGCCCTATATGTTAAGGGCTGTGTTTCCAGGGTCTTTTGACCCGCCCACACTTGGGCATTTCAACATCATTGAGCGGGCAAGCGCCATCTTTGACGAGCTTATCGTAGTTGTGGCGGAGAATCGCCAGAAACGCTACTTCTTCTCCGCCGAAGAGCGGGTTAAGCTGATAGCAGACCTGACGCAAGAATACGCAAACGTGTCGGTGCTTGTCTGCGACAGACTTATCGTGGAGTTTATGCAACAACATAATGCCCACATCCTCTTGCGCGGAGTGCGGGGTAGTGACGACTTCTCTTATGAATTTGAGCTTTCCATGATGAACAAGGCGCTGAACCGGAATATCGAGACCCTGTTTATGACCACCGATCCTGAATACTTCGTGTTGAGGTCATCGTCGATCAAAGAATTGGCGTCTTTTCACGGAGACATCTCCGGCATGGTTCCGCCTTCGGTCGCTGAGGCGCTCAAGTCTCGGTTTTGAGCATGGATACGGCTTGTCTTGCGCATGAACCTTGACACAAGGCAAGGATTTTTGGTATAATAAATTATCTTTTGTTAGTAAGGAGCGTTGTAATGGCTGTACCTAGATATAAAACGTCAAAGGCGAGAACGCGCCGTCGTCAGTCGATCAACATGAAACTTGTCGCACCTACTATGGTTGAGTGCGGTACCTGCGGTAACTTGGTGTTGCGGCATCGAGTTTGCCCCAAATGTGGGTTCTACCGGGGAAAACAGGTCATTGTACCTGATTCTAAAGTCTAAAGGAGTTATAAAAGATGGATGAACTGTTTAACAAGATGAAGAAGCTAATTGCCGAGAAGCTTGATGTTGATGAAGAGAAGATCAACATGGATGCTTCCTTCCGGCAAGACCTTGGTGCTGATAGCTTGGATACTTATGAACTGGTCTACGCTATCGAGGAAGAGTTAAAAATTCAGATTCCTGACGAGAAGGCTAATGAGTTTGAAACGGTTCGGGATGCCTACGAGTTTATCAAATCACAGCAGAAGTAAGGCGTTGTCGTTCAGCTATCCGCGTCGGTTTGTGTTATGAAAAGCCTTGCCCCGAGCGCGGAACATATGCTTGTCCTGCGAGATGCGGCGCGAAAGAAACTGTTAAGCGCCTTTCAGAAGCGAGTAGGTATCAAATTTAAAAATACAGAGCTATTGAATCTTGCCCTGACCCACCGTTCTGTGTCTAACGAGGTTGGCAACAAAGCAAACAATGAGCGGCTTGAGTTTCTCGGCGATGCGGTGCTGGGTGCGATAAGCGCCACACTACTCTATGAGACGCTGAATGATAAGCGGGAAGGTGAGCTTGCCAAGATCAAGTCGGTGGTGGTGTCAGAGGACATTCTTTCAGGGATTGCGCGGGAGCTTGAGCTTGATACTATACTGCTTCTGGGTAAGGGGGAAGAGCTTTCAGGCGGTAGAACTAAGAAGGCTATCCTCGCGGATGCGCTGGAGGCTCTCATCGCAGCTCTGTATCTGGATTCTGGTTATAAGCCGACCTACGCCTTTGTAAGTCGGCTCATACAGCCTGAAATCAAGCGGGTTCTGGATAAGCGTTTCTATCAGGACTACAAATCGCTCCTGCAAGAACTCAGTCAACAGCTCTTCAAGTCCTATCCGGTCTATCATTTACTGAAACGCTCCGGCCCGGAGCATGATCGCCTTTTCTGGATGGAAGTTACCGTGAATGAGCAAAGCTTTGGTCCGGGAACCGGTCGTAACAAAAAAAGCGCGGAGCAGGAAGCTGCTCGCATGGCATTCGAGACTCTCTCTGCCACTACTCAGTCGGGTTAAGCGGCTTGGCTGGAAATGGCCAAGCCGTAAGCCGGCGCGTCCAGTTTTTTACATGGTTTCAAGGAAGGGGACGCAGATTAAACCCAGCGCATCCTTGAGTACGCGCAGAACCGCCTGTGATAGCGCAAGTCGAGCCGAAGCAAGCGCGGGTGTTTCAGCGCTCAGTACCGGGCAGTCATGATAAAAACGACTGAAAGACTTTGACAGCTCATAGAGGTATGCCGCCAGAACCGATGGGTCCATAAGCGCAGCGGCGCTGGCAATGGTATCCTCGTAGTTGGCGAGGGTCTTAACCAAGTCCCATTCAGCGTCAGAACTGAGCAGTTCAGCATTGGACGCTTCCGCCTTGAGTTCAGGCGGCGCTTTGCGGAGCAGGGCAGAAACGCGCGCCCCCATGTACTGGAGATAGGGGCCGGTGTTCCCGTTAAAGGAAAGTGATTCTTTGGGATCAAAGAGCATGTCTTTGGATGGGGAAACCTGCAAAAGATAGTAGTGCAGGGCTGCCAGGGCGACGCTTTCAGCGGTTGCATCAGGGTCGCCGACAGCTTCCTCCCGTTCCTTGGAGCGAATCTCGTTAAGCGCAAGCTCGTGGAGGCTGTCCAACAAATCATCAGCGTCAACCACCGTGCCTTCACGGCTCTTCATCTTGCCATCGGGCAGGTTCACCATGCCGTAGGAAAGGTGGTAAAGATTTTGTGTCCAGTCAAAGCCGAGTTTTCGCAGTATAGTAAACAATACCTTGAAATGGTACTGCTGTTCAGAACCCACGACATACACCAGCTTATCAAAAGGCCAGTCGTCGTGGCGGAAGATGGCTGTACCAATATCCTGCGTGATGTACAGTGATGTGCCGTCTTTGCGGAGTAGTACCTTCTTATCAAGCTGTTCAGCGCTCAGGTCTACCCATACCGAGCCGTCTGTTTCCTTATAAAAGAGCCCGGATTCCAAGCCCTTGAGAATCTCGTCCTTGCCTTTGAGGTAAGTCTGGCTTTCAAAATAGTACTGGTTAAACGAGACGCCGGTGCGCTCGTAAGTCTGCTTCATGCCGCTCACTGTCCAGTTGTTCATTTTCTTCCATAAATCTACGGTTTCAGCGTCTCCAGCTTCCCACTTGCGGAGCATATCCTGTGCGCGTGCTTCAGCCTGTGGGTCGCTCTGACTCATAAGGTGAAAGCGGACGTAAAAGTTTCCCACAAAGTGATCGCTCTTGACGCCTTCGCTTTCTGGGGTCTTGCCTTCGCCCTGTTCTTTATAGGCCAGCATGGATTTGCAGATATGCACGCCGCGATCATTTATGATGCAGACCTTCCGTACATCAGCGCCGCAGGCCGCGAGTATGCGTGAAACACTTTCGCCCAGCACATCATTACGGAGGTGGCCGAGGTGCAGAGGCTTGTTCGTGTTGGGGCTGGAGAATTCGACCATGATACGGGAACCGGCAAGGGTCTGAGGTTTGCCAAACGGCGCGGCTTCATTGAGCGCACGTTCAATGAACGCCCGCGCTACTTCTCCGCGATTGAGGCGGGCGTTGAGATACGGTCCCTCAACCGTGAAAGTAGCGCTGGTCTGCTCGGTCTGTGCCGCGAGTTTCGCCGCAAGCGCCTGCGCGATCTGCGGCGGCGCTTTTCGCAACAGTTTGGCAAAGCTGAACATAGGAAAACCCAAGTCGCCCATTTCCGGCTTAGGTGGAATTTCAGCGATGACTGCGGACGCCTCAATTATCGTGTCCCCCGCGTCATGCAACAAGTCATTGAGCGCGGCGGCGATCCGCGCTTTCAGGGTTTCTGTAACATCGTTCATAATAACCTCTTAAATTCCAAGCTCTATAACATTGATATCGTCTAGTAACTGTATAGTCTTTTGTAACTTTTGAATTGCTTCAGTTACATTGTTGAGAAAGATCGTCTCTTTGTGTCTCGACGCTGTAGAACTCAGGTCGGTCTTGCCGATAAAATGCGCCATATTACTCAAAGCCTCGTAGTTCCCCTCAAGGTCTTTGGTGATAATCGCGTTGAGAACGGCGATCACGGCATCAATAGCCTTCCGCGTCCGCTCAATGATGAGCTGGACGGTCTCAGTCGCGTCTTCAATCACCAGTTGGGTTTTTCGCAGACGTGTCGGAACCGAAGGGTCTTCAAGCGCCAAAATGTAACGTTTCCCCAATCTTCCTGTCGCGCTAAGAGACTGATCAAAGTCCTTGATATCACTTTCCAGTTTCATAAGGTCGTTATAGCCTTCGGTAAAACTTGTGCGCTGTTCCCGTTTCACAAAGTCTCCGTCAAGCAGGATCGTTCTGAGCAGTCCGTTGAGGTCATTGACGAATACTACAGTATAGAAGGTTTGTAGGAACGAGAGGCTGAACGATCCTGAAACTGTAATCCCGTCGGGGTTAGTATCAGAAGCTGTGTTATCAAGGAACATGAGATCACGGCCTTTGAGGAAGTAGCGAAATGACTCAAACAGTTCCTTCTTACGCCGGTTCCACATATAGGTAGCGATCTGCTTCTCAACGTGCTGTCGCCAGTAATCCTGAAACGTTACGAACCAATCCTCGCCACCCGTGAGAAGTTTCGGTTCAAGCATCATGTTGTGGGTGGCGCAACGCAGGATCAGGTTGAGCGGAACATGTTTGTTAAACCTCCTGAACGTCAAGAGAGAGGTCTCTGCCTTGGAGAGCAGCTCTCGCATCTCCATATCCATATCAAAGTTTTTCCTTTCTTCCTTGTCCTGAAGCTGGAACACAAACAAGGACTGAATCAGTGTTATCGAAGGCGGGTCTTTGAAGGAGTACAGAATGTCATTCAAGGACATAAGATGCTCCTTTACCACATAGACTGGACAGCTTGGTCCGTTAACCAGAGAGTCAGGAAGGAACGACAGAATTACGCGCTCGAAGGGGAAGCTGGCCAGAGCCTTGAGGTTATAGAGAGAGTGGGCGTTGGTATACATACTTTCCCGCTCTTGCTCGCTTAGGGTCTCGAATATCGTATCCATAGTCCGAAACACCGTATGCCGCAGGTCCATCTCGCTAATATCTGGATGCCTCTCCACGAATTTGAGCGGATCGGTCTCTTTCTGTAAACGAGAGTACAAATCGTGTATCTCAAGAGAGGCGAGAAAGGCGAAAAATGCGCCCTTATCATGGTTCAGGCTCATATTCAGCGCGTTGTAGAAGAAACGCGCGCCAATTTTAAGCTCATTAAGCGCGGCGTGAAAAGCCGGCAACATCATCACACGCTTATAATCAAAGTAACCCGGGGCTTTCGATTCAATTATCTTGCCTAATCGGGCAACTCGTGAGTCCTCAAACACCTTATCTGGCGGTATAGACTTGAATATACTCGCGATAAAGCAAACCAGACGCCCGTACCAAGGCAGACGGCTGAATTGCGCCGTAAGGTCTTCTTTATAAGTATCCTCGCTTTCTTCATACAAGGGGTCCTGCGAAAGGTTAGATTGGCTTGACAAGCGCTCTAAAAGATTTTTCCGGTCTTCCAGCGACATATCCGATACTAGCCGACTGAACGTATCATTGGTGTTACTCATATCTGCCATTTTTATACTATCGGCAAGATAGGGACACCGGGAATAGCCAAAAGGCGATGTCAACGCCATGCCTTTAACCAGCAATTCAAAGTATCACCTCTCCCAGACAAAAAGGATAAAAGCCTCCCAGTTTTCATGGAGGAACCGGCAAAAGGCGTACTTCAGCGTCTAACCTACCGTACACCAGCGCCTGACCTACCCGTACCTTCAGCGCCTTATCTACCCCTACGCCAGCGCCTGACCTACCCGTACCTTCAGCGCCTTATCTACCCCTACGCCAGCGCCTGACCTACCCGTACCTTCCAGCGCCTTATCTACCCCTACGCCAGCGTCTAACCTACCTTACGCCAGCATCAAACCTCCTTTACGCCAGCGTCTAACCTACCTTACACCAGCATCAAACCTCCTTTACACCAGCGCCTGACCTACCCGTACCTTCCAGCGCTTGACCTACCCCTACGCCAGCGTCTAACCTACCTTACGCCAGCGCCTTATCTACCCCTACGCCAGCGCCTGACCTACCCCTACTTCAGCGCTTGACCTACCCGTACCTTCAGCGCCTTATCTACCCCTACGCCAGCGCCTGACCTACCCGTACCTTCAGCGCTTGACCTACCGTACGGCAGCGCCGTGACCCCCCAAACACGGTTTCCAGGTTGTTCCTCCCGTGTTGTTCCTTCATCCGGCGCTGGTAATCCAGCATCGACTGGCGCTGAAAGAAAACTACGCCGAAGGCGCTTTTCACGAAAGCGGCGATGTTGCAGCGTTCATTGTGTCCGGGTCGCCTGAAATCAGGCATTTGTTCGCACTCCCGGCTAAATGTCTCTATGAGTCTCTTAAAGATTCCCTGTCCCATGCCTCAGTTTAGCATGAAATCTCGATACTTTGAATTGCTGCGCGCCCAGTTTTTCACATGACTTGGAAACAACGCGCGTTATGCCCTGCGCCAACTTCACGCATAGGCGGTCGCTCGGCAAGACAGCGCTCGGTAACAAAAGGACAGCGCTCAGTAAAGGCGCAACCGGTAAGCTCCTTGAGCGCGGTCTTCACCTCGCCTCGCAGCGGCGCGGCGCTTGCCGCTTCCGCCCGTTCCTCACCAGCGTTGTAAAACGCGGCGCTGAAGAGCATACGGGTGTAGGGATGGCGGGCTGAACGATAGAGGTCTGAGGCAGGCGCTGACTCCATAAGCTCACCGCGATACATGACGCCGATGGTGTCGCAGAAGTAGCAGGCAACCTTGAGATCGTGGGCAATGAACAAAAACGACAGCGTATGCCGGGAACGGAGGTCCAGGAGCAGATTGAGTATCTGTCCCTGTATCGACACGTCCAGCGCTGATACCACTTCATCGCAGATGAGCAGATCGGGTTTCAGCAGAAGCCCTCGGGCGATGGAGATGCGCTGGCGCTGACCACCGGAGAACTCGGCGGGGCGGCGTTCAAGGTCAGTGGCGCTCATGCCCACTTCCTCAAGCATGGCGGCGGCCTCATCCCGCGCCTGCTTTTCACCAGGCCAGCGCGACGAGTAGCGGTAGCCAGACACCAGCACATCGTAGACGCTCATACGCGGGTTCAGGGAACGCGCCGGGTCTTGGAACACATACTTCACCTGCTCACGGTAGGTCTTGAGCTGACCGTGTCGCAATGCGCGCACATCTGTTGTGTCCTGAAAGCGAATCTCGCCGGCGTCGCTCTCATACATACGCACCAGCAGCCTCGCTGTGGTGGTTTTGCCGCAACCAGACTCGCCCACTAATCCATACGTCTCATTCTTGCCAATGCTGAATGACACGTCGTTGACAGCGTAGACAAAGCGCCCCATGCGCGCAAAAAAGCCGGCTTCAAGGTTGAAGCGTTTTTTCAGGTTCGTTACTGTGATTACAGCCATGTTTTCACCACCATTTCCATCTCCTAAATATCCTCCAAATAATCATGTTTGTTTAGAATTTTATCGGCGACGCCTTTTCTGATAATGTTCAGGACAAATTCTTTCTCTGTAAGATATTCCTCTACAGCAGCGCCGCCCAGCATGAGATTTATGCCTTCAATATCGGTACTTTCAATACCGGCAAAGCGCAGTTTCCATATATTTTGGTCAGCGTCCCATCCAAGTGAAAAAGCGCAAAAATCAATAGGCATTTTCTCATTAGCCGGTTGTAAGCGGCTTGTATCACAGGCGGTCTTGATATATTTTAGTCCGCAATCCTGTAACACAAAAACAATTTTTCGCCCCCAATGATTTATAATTTTGCCTTTTTTATAGGCTTGCTGCATCATGGTTTTAGAAAATTCATTCGCCCAGTTTATGCCGAAATTGTATGATTCCCGCCGAAACCTGCCAGTCTCGCGTATATCGGTAATCGCGGGATAGGGGCTGCCGGTTGTTCCGGCGGCCTGTAACTCAACGCAGAAAAAGTCGGTTATTTTGTCGTTTTTGTCCCGCGTTATAGCGACATAATCCACAGAACCGCCAACGCCTATGTTGACTTCCTGTATCCATTCAATATTTGTCCAATGAGACAGATATTTTTTCCGAATAACATCAAACATCAGATTTTCTTTGAAACGTTGCGGACAAATTATAACTGGTTCAAATTCACGCAGAAAATCACCTTTATAGCCAATAGTACAAATGCCGACTTTTATATGCGGCTCGCTTTTGCGCGGCTTTACACACGTTCCCTTTATGAACGGACAATACTGCTGTTGTATTTCCTTTTTCAAGTCGGCGGCGCCATCAATGTATGGATAAGCAAAAACCTCGGTTGGACGTTTACTCAAAATAGGTCTTTGCATATATAGGCCATCCTTTTTTTGGCGGTTTCGTTATATTGTTCGCTTAAATCAATGCCGATACCGCGCCGGTTTAATTTTACCGCAGTATATACTGTGCTGCCGGTTCCCGAAAATGGGTCAAGCACAATGCCGTCAACCGGGCAAGTTGCTTTAATGGGATTTAGCAGTAATTCTTCCGGGAAAACGGCGTAATGAGCATCAGCGCGCCAAGTATCCTCCGGCGCAATCCGCCAAATATCAGAAGGAATATGTCCGTTTGCGCCCATACGTAAAATAAAATATCCCTTTGCGGCAAGCTCCTTCGCCCTACCGCTCACGTTTTGACTGTCGCTATGATACGTCCGCTGCTGCCCGCGTATGGTCATTCTAAAATCGACAATCGTTCCTTTTTCCATATCGGCAAGCGTGTCTTCCAGCGCTTTCAGGGCAGCATTTTTTTCCTCTTCGGAAAGCACGGTACTGTCCGCAATTTGCCGCCTATATTTTTTCCCGCTTACCCCAGTTGCGGACACTAATTCACCGTTGTATTTTTTGGGCTTACGCGCGGGAGAAACACGAATCTCGTTATGGTTATAGTAGTATTTTTTTCCTTTAACAAAGTGAAAGATATGCTCATAGACATCACGGAGACGATCTTTACAGCTTTGCGTTCCTTTCATTTGATCCCATATAACATCGTTCCGTAAAATCCAGCCAGAATCAATGAGGTTTAACGCCACACGCCAGGGCATACCCATAAGTTCTTTATCGTTGTATTTATCGCCGAGATTGAGCCATAACGAACCTTGATCCGTTAAAATTCGTTTTACCTCATTAAAAACAAGTGTAAGTTTATTAACATATTGCCGAAAGTCAGGCTCATTGCCAATTTCTTTTGGGTTATTATTATCATCATACTCGCGTAACTGCCAGTACGGAGGTGAAGTTATGACGCAATCAATGGTATTACTCGGCGCCTTCCGCAATATCTCAAGAGCGTCCCCTGTGATAAACGTATAATTCTTCCGTCTCTGCAAAATGTCTTCCAGTTCCATGCCTCCACGTTATTGCTCTCTATTCCGCTTGTCAATCCAGGATTTAGCAAAATCGGCATTTGATACGGTAAGCCCTGCATCCCCAAAAGGCGCTGCCCGTTGTCTTCGCCATACATGGCGAAGCGGGCAGCGTTGTAACAGCGCCCTGCTATGCGACAGGCGGCGTTGTCCTCGACACGCAGCGGAGTTCGCGCTTGCCGGCAAGCGTCAGCAGCGGCGGTATGCCATTGGCGCACTCAGCAGCGGCGTCAGGACAGCGGGGCGCGAAAGGACAGCCCGGTTCCGGCATCGCGGGGTCGCTCACTTTACCCGGAATCGAGACAAGGCGCTCCCGTGAGTAGTGGCTGCCAAAACGCGGCGACGCGGCAAGTAAAGCGCGGGTGTAGGGGTGCAACGGAGCTTGGGTAATGGTCGCGGCTGCAGCAGCCTCCATCTCCAAGCCGCCATACATCACCATGATACGGTCGGAAATATCTGCAACAAGATCAATGTTATGACTGATGAAGATAATGGAAATCTGTCGGGTTCGCCGCAGGTCTTTCAGCAGGTCAATGATCTGCTTCTGTATGGTAACGTCAAGGGCTGTGGTTGGCTCATCAGCAATAAGCAGCTCACAGGACTGAGCCAAGGCAAGCGCAATGCCGATGCGCTGAAGCTGACCGCCGGAGAATTGGTGCGGAAAGTTTGACAGCCGTTCCCGTCCATTTTCCAGACCAGTTTCCGCCAGTAACGCCACTGCCTTTTCCATTGCCGCCTCCCGCGTAATCGCCGGATCGCTGTTCCGCAGGGTTTCAAAAAACACGCTCCCCATGTTTTGGAGCGGGTCGTAGGAACGTCCGGGTTCCTGAAAGATCATGCCAATCTTCTTGCCGCGATAAGCGCGGATAGCCTCGGTACTCAGTCCCAGCAGTTCCTGTCCTTCGTATAAAACAGCGCCAGACACCAGCGCGTTTTTCGGCAAGAGCGCTGGTATGGCCTGCGTACTAACACTCTTGCCAGAGCCGCTTTCCCCAACAATACCCAGAGTCTCGCCTTTCGCCAGACTGAACGACACGCCGCGCACCGCCTGCACATAGATTGACGCGCGCCCGCGAAGCACCGAGAAGTTCACGGTGAGGTCGCGCACCTCAAGAAAGCGCGGCGAGGCGCTAACAACGCTTGCCGCTGCTGCTGGCGTTTCTGTTACAACTTTCCCCCGTTTCTTCAACAGACGCGGAAACACGGTGTGGTATGGATCATAAAAGTCGCGGAGCGCATCGCCCACAAAGTTGAAGCCAAAGGTAACAATGAGCAGGAACCACATCGGGCTAAGTATCCACGGGTAGTTGACGAGGTTTGTCAGCGTGGAAATATCGCGCCTGATAAGCGAACCCCAGCTTACCGCTGGATCAACAATGCCGAGACCCAAGTACGAAAGCGTTGTCTCAGTCATAATGAAACCGGGAACTGATAACGCCACGCTTACGATGAGCAGACTTGCAATCTGTGGAATGATGTGCCGCAGAATAATGACCAGCGACGGCATCATTTCAAGCTGGGCATTCATCACGAACTCTTCTCGCTTAATGGTGTGTACCAGACCCCTGATGGTACGGGCTGAACTAGGCCAGCCCACAAGCGAGAGTATCAGGGTAATCATCATGTAGGTTTGCCCGGAATCCATGTTGGTCGAAAGCAGGGATCGCAGAAACAGGATGAGGTAGAGACCCGGAATCAGCATGAAGAATTCCGAGAAGCGCATGATACCCCAGTCCGTGAGTCCGCCGAAGTAGCCGGACAAGCCGCCAAAGACCATAGCAAGGAAGAGCGACAGCGCGGTTGCGATGAAGCCGATGGTGAGCGAGATACGACTCCCGTAGATGATGCGGGAAAAGAGGTCGCGCCCCAGATGGTCAGCGCCCATAAGCAGCACTGGATATGCGCCATTGTCAGTGGTGAAGAGATGCCGGTCCATGGGAATCAGTCCCCAGAGCTTATAAGGTTCGCCCTTAGCAAAGAGCCGGATCGGGCTGTAGAGATCGCGCACGCGGGTATAGCGCCAACTAACCGTGTTGGTAACGCGCCACTCCTGCGCCTGAAACGCGCCATTGTACCAGCGCGCGTTTGCCGGGTGGTAAGTCTGGTCTGCAAATGACGTGGTTGGCGCGTATGGCGCGACAAACTCAGCAAAGAGCATCATCAGGTAAAGCGCCGCCAGTACAGCGAGTGAAACCAATGCCAGCGGCCGTGTCTTTATATATAGAAGAAACTTTCTCATGGGTACAGCCTCATTCCTTCCCATACCTGATACGCGGGTCAACCAGCGCCAGCAGTATGTCTGACAATACCATGCCTAGCAGCACCAAAAACGAGATGAACATCAGGTTCGCCAGCACCAGGTTGATGTCCTCCTGCAAGACCGCCTCGTACATCAGCCGGCCAATGCCCGGATAGGCAAAGATGATTTCCATGATGAGCGAGCCGGAAAACAAACCAGCAAGCATATTCGCGCTGCTGGTGATATAGGGATTCAAGGTATTCCTGAACGCATGGTGGAAGTAGACCCGCCATTCACGGATGCCGCGAGAACGCAGACTCGTGATATAGGGCTGACCAAGCTGATCGAGCATTGTTGCGCGAATCATGCGGAGCGTGCCGCCGAGTCCCATCAGGAACGAGGCAAAAAGCGGCAGAAAAACATGGTGAAGGTAGGATAACACAAAGCCCCCTGGGTTCGATTCTATTGGGAAGTTTGGGAACGCCGTTACTGGAAACAAGCCGCTTACTGAGGCGAAAACCTGAAACAAGAGGTAGAGCAGTATGCCCGGAAAGGCATGGAGTACCAACGCGAAGAAGGTAACAACAATATCAGCAGGCGTGCCGGCTTTGGTCGAGAAGTAAACGCCAAGCAGGAACGAAAACACCGTTATCAGCGCCAGCGATATCAGGTTCAAGGTCAGCGAGTTGTAGATACGGGAACTGAGGAGGAACGACACTGGTGCGCGGGAAATGAGGCTGACGCCCAGGTCGTGGTGAATCAGCACACGGGAAAGCCAGCGGAAATACTGCACATAGAACGGCTGGTCAAGACCCAGGCTGGCGCGGCGGGCGTCGAGCTGTTCTGCAGTGAGCGCCCGCATATTCGCTGTGGCGCTGCCTTCAGTAAAGAGCTGCTGGATCATGATCTGGTCAACAATGTCGCCCGGGGCAAGCTCCATCAGCCCGAATACCACAAAGCCCAGCAGAAACAGCATCATCAGCATCGTGAAAAGCCGCACAACTATGTACGATACCAGCGGGAACCGTCGCTTGAACTGGTAAAACATCTGTACGGGCGCGGCATACCACGCCCCAACATCCTGCCGTTCCATTAGCGTTTCAGGTAGATATGGCGGAGTTCAGCGCCATTCATATTATCATAGTAAAAGTTCGAGAAGTCCCAGCGATTCTGTATTGCAAATAAGCCCTGCCGCCGTACCAGATACACCAGCGGGCATTGCTCCAGCAGTATCTTCTGGAATTCATCCCATAAGGGCTTTGCCTTTGCCGCGTCATAGGTGTAAACCGCCTCGTGATACAGATAATCTATCCGCGCCTCCCAATCCGTCGCTGGCGTCTCCTGATTCGGGTACCAGAGGTGCAGGTTCCCGTCGCTCGGCCAGGTGTTACTCCCCTGACTGGGGAAAATGCCAGAGCCGGACAGCGCGATAATCAGGGTCTGCCAGTCAAAGGTGCTGAAAAGCTGTTCCACCAGCTTCTGAAAGTCCAGTACCCGAATGTTTACCTTGATGCCAACCTTCGACAGCTCATCCATGATGACCGACGCGGTATCAAGGACATCGGCGGTCTCGGACTGTATCGACAGGTCGAACTCAACAGCGCGTCCCTTAGCGTCCCGCATGACGCCGTTAGCATCGCGCCTCATGCCTATTGACGACAGCAGTTGTAACGCTTTGCTCGTGTTGTAGGTGTACTGCAGCACAATGCTCTGGTCATAGAAGGGATTCGCCTCCGGGAAGATGAAGAGCTTCGGGTCAGCCAGTCCGCGGTAAACCTGCGAGATAAGGCGGTCGCGGTTCAACAGGCAGCTCATTGCCTGCCGGAACGCGGTCTGAGTAAACCACTCGTACTGGGGCGTATCCTTGTTTTTCGGGTTCTGGTTAAAGGTCCATAACCGCGCGCTCAATGAGCCGTCAGCATTAAACACCGTGTATGACGGGTTTTGCTTATACACCAGTTCGTCAATGTCGGTTGGCCGGACAGACCAGGTTTCGATAGCGCCTTCCTTGAACAGCAGGTACTGGGTATTTTCCTCTGGAATGATTCTGAGGATTTCTTCTTCTGGATACACGCCCGCAACGCCGTTACTATCCTTTTCCCAGTAGTTAGGGTTCCGCTTAAACACGATTCGCTGACCAACCGTGTACTCGGTGATGTAGTATCTGCCCATTGAAGGAATGGTCTGGGGGTTTACATTAACGCTGAACACAGCGCGAACCCCATCAGCGCCGCCCGCCTGCTTTGCCGGCTCATAGACGTGGCGGGGACCAAAGTCCATGTTGGTACTGAGATACGGATCGGCAACGATACGCGGATAATGGAACACGAAACGCCGGTTATCGAGCTTCTCAATATCAACATGAGCTTCGCTCCCGTCAGGCATGACGACGAACTGCTGGTAATAGGCGGAACTTCCCATATCCGGGTCGCCGCTAATTTCATTATACCAGAACACAACGTCATCACTGGTAACTGGTTCGCGGCGGCTGGAGTTGTAGTAAGTCCAATAGAGGTTTTCGCGCAGGGTATACACAACATCGAGTGTCCCGGCTGCTTCGTTAATAATGACTTCGGGGACAGCGCACAGCGGTTCCCACTCCCGCGTAACGACATTGTAGGTGATGAGGTACTCGATGGTCGCGCCAACGATGCCGGCTGTTGTCCCGTCCTGTTCGGCGATGAGGTGGTTAAAGCTCTTCGGGTCTTCGGTCATAGCGCCATTCCATGTCCCGCCGACACTGCCTGCGACAAAAGGCTCGTTACGCCACGGCTTTCTGGTGGTTCTTTCGAGTATTTCACGCACCCCCACTGGACCAGTGGCAGTTAGCTCTTCGAGGCTTTTTTCCTCTTGCCGCGATGGATTCGCCATCAGCGCCGCGCCGCCCATTACTAATAACGCTGTCAGTAACGCAATCTTCTTCATTGTTTCCTCCATAGATTCTTGTTTTGCTGTACGGGCAATCATTCACCCGCAAGCGCTACAATAGCAAAAATCTCAGCTTTGATAAAGAACCCCCGCCTTGAATGTAAACTTGCCCCACAGTTTTTCCCCTTGGTGAACGCCCTTATACCTGCCTTGGTATAAGGCGTTCTTGGTCAGCGGCGCGCCTCATACGCGG
>JAIRMT010000024.1 GCA_031258505.1 Treponema sp. | reverse complement strand
TTTTCCATGGCGTATTTGAGCAGTTCGGCGCGGCGCTGGGTTGAACACCAGTAGCAGTTCATGCGTCGGCCTTCTTTGAGCCTTTTGATGATGGGTACAAAGAGATCGGTGAAAGGGATGCCCCACTCGTCAAGGCGTTTGCTCAGGACGGCTTTTTTACAACAGGCGCAGAAGTCGCTTGAGATGTGGAGCGCAGCCAGCTCATAGGTTTTCTTGATTTCAGACCGTATAGCGGAAAGCGCCCATGCAAGTACAGTGGAGTCTTTGCCGCCAGACACCGCAATGAGGATGCGGTCGCCGTCGTTGATGAGGTTCCGCTCCAAAACGGCTTTGGCAACTAGCTTTTCCACAATGACGCTGGGTCGGGCTTTATGTAAAAAACGATTGCTCATGGGAGCGTCGGGTCGTCGCAGGCCGTTGGGTGCGGGTATTGGGCATAGACAGCCTGTACTACCAAGCCGGCGAGGATCATACCGGCTGTGGCAGTAACAGTAACGGCGCTCCCATTGATCACTTTTTTGGAACTACACCATTCAGTCCCCTGTTTGGAACAGAGGCAAAAGCCGCTTCCACAGGCAACAGCGATCTCCTCATGCCGGGGTAGGCGTTCTTCGCTGTAGACTGTGGTGAAGTGGCTGGTGAAGCCGCGCTTCCGCAGGCCGGCGCGTACTAGACGGGCAAGGGGGCAAACCTGAGTGTCCCAGATGTCGGCGGTTTTGAGCTGCGCTGGGTTCAGTTTCTGCGCCATGCCCATTGAGGAAAAGAGTGGAACGCCCGCCTGTACCGTGTATTCGATGAGGTCGAGCTTGTTTGTCAGGCTGTCAATAGCGTCAATGACGTAATCCACGTCTTCTATGCCAAAGGTTCTGGCGCTTTCTTTACAGAAAACAGTGTTATGGACCGTAAGCGTACAGGCGGGGTTGATCTCCAGCAAGCGCGCCTTGAGCGCGTCGGCCTTAAAACAGCCGACTGTGGCGTTTGTGGCTTGAGTCTGACGGTTGATATTGGTAATACATACAGTGTCTGAATCAACGATGGTGAGCTTACCAATGCCGGAACGCGCCAGCGCCTCAGCGCACCAGCTTCCCACCCCGCCTAGACCAAACACAATAACCCGCGCGCGGGCAAGCGCATCAAGCGTACCAAGGCCAACGAGCAGGGCGAGGCGCTGAAAACGAGGGTTTAAGGGATAAAAGTTACTCACACTGAGAAGACTATACGCGCTGCCTCGCGGAGGCGTCAAGCGAACAGGATGAACGTATAGAAATTCAGCCGCTTCTGTGAAGCGCGCTCCCAGCTTTTACCGAAAGCTTCGTCTTTAGGCGCAGCACGTCTGCTCCATAATGGAACATACATGCTCTGGGACGGAACATACATGCTCTGGGACGGAACATACATACTCTGAGGTGGAACATACATACTCCAGGGCGCGTCAGCGTGGACGCATGACGCGTCAGCGTGGACGCATGACGCGTCAGCGCGGACGCAGGGCGCGTCAGCGCGGACGCAGGGCGCGTCAGCACGGACGCAGGGCGCGTCAGCACGGACGCAGAGCGCGTCAGCGCGGACGCAGAGCGCGTCAGCGCGGACGCATGACGCACTGTCTGGTATACGAAGCCGGGAAAAAAAGAGTGGGGGTAGCGGAAGACCCGCGAAGCGGGGCTGAAGCGTGGGGGAGCAGCGGAAATAACGGCGCGTCATTGGGGAATAGAGGCGCGCTTCTTCCTCAACGGCGCTCCCCCTTCTTCTTCTTTCTTAGCGCGCTTGAGCGCGTGTACGGGCGTATACCTGTCAGTTCCCTACTATGCGTTTATCATGCCAAGCGAGGCTTAACAAGAGTGTGGAATTCGCTTAAACTGCCTCTTATCGTGCCGATAAGAAAGAATAGAATTGAGCCAGTTCCAGAATGCTTATATTATCGGTGGAGCTGGTTTTGAATATGGTTAAGAAAAGCGTAGGGTCGCGTTCCATGCGAGCGCGTGTGCAACAAACAAAAAGTGAAAATGGAGGGGGCATTTTGGCATATTCAAATGCGTTGTCCGCGTACCGGTCGACAAAAGTTACGACCGCAGGGCAGGGTCAGCTCATCATCATGCTGTATGATGAGGTAATTAAAAATCTGGATCAGGGCTTAAATCTTATGCAACTCAATAACATTGGCAAGAAAGGAGATCCGGCAAAAATTGAGCAGATAAGTAAAGCAATTCTCAAGGCCCAGGAACTCATCACGGAGCTTATTGTTTCGCTGGATTTTGATCAGGGAGGTGAGATAGCGAAGAGCCTTTTCTCCCTGTACACATGGTTCAATCAGGAACTGCTCGGTGGTAACATTGACAAGAATCCAGAGCGTATCACAGCTGTCCGTGAAATGGTGGGTGATCTGCGGGGCGCGTGGTTTGAGGTTATTACCAAAGGCGTACCAGAGATAGCGGAACGGCCGAGGACTGGCCTTAATATCGCTGGTTAGTCGATGACGACTTCAACAGGTGCATATTCTATGCCGCAAGCGCGGCAGAATGTACAGGCGTGGGATGCGCTTCCACGCCTGTGTGCGCTCCTGCTTAAGCAGGAAGAGCGGCTTTGCTACTATCTCACGGCGCTTGATAAACAGCGGGCTGCGATAGGAGGCGGAAATGGCGAGAGGGCGCTTTGCTATGTAGCAATTCAGGAACAAACCCTTGCCAGCATCCTCGCACTGGAAAAGGTGATTGTTCCCCTGCGCAAGCGCGCCGTAGTTACAGATGTGGAGACACAGACCTTGATGGCGCGGGTCGCAAGCCTGAAACGTGAAATCGCAACTCAATCACGACACAATCAGGAACTGCTTTCCAAACGCATGGCTCAACTTCGCGTTGAGCTTAAACAGCTTCAGGGAACTTCCCTGTGGCGGCGTTCAATTATGCGTGGGGGAAGCGGTACGCCTTCGTTTATCGACATTACCCTTTAGCGGTGCGTTTTAAGTAACACATTTTGTATAACTCACGTATATGTGCGCTTTGAACGTTGGCATATCTTATCTTATATTGAGGTTATGATGTCTCTAAATTCTCTGGCAAAACTTCCGCCACTCTATTTGATTGACTCCTATGGTCTTATCTATCGTTCTTATTTTGCTATGTATAAACATCCTTTGCGGAACAATTCCGGCAAAAACATCTCGGCGCTGTTCGGGTTTGCCCGAACTGTGGTCTCTCTGCTAAACGATGGGGCGCCACTTGTAGAGAAGAATGGGGTGATAATGCGTCCACCCACTCGGCTTGCGGCGGTCTTTGATTCAATAACGCCGACATTCAGACATAAGCAGTACCCGGAGTATAAGGCCAAACGGGAAAAAGCGCCGGAAGACCTGCATGAACAGGTTCCGCTTATTCAGGAATTCCTCACGGCGCTGGGAATTCCGGTACTGCGTGTTGACGGCTTTGAGGCTGACGATATCATCGCCACGCTGGCGCAGCGTTGTCAGGCGGAAAACCGACAGTGCTACATCTTCTCGTCAGACAAAGACCTCTATCAGCTTATAGGTAACGGTACCTATCAACTGCGTCCGGTCAAGGCCGGAACAGGTAGCGATATTAAGAAAAAAAGCAAACAGGGCGAATTCAGCGAACTAAACGATCCACTCGGCGCTTCACCGGCGGCGAATAGGCCAATAGAAAAACCAGCAGCCTCAGCTTACGAACTTGTGGGGGTGCCAGAGGTAGAGGCGCAGTGGGGGGTACCGCCATCGAAAATGCTGGATTTGCTTTCCCTTAGTGGCGATAGTTCCGACAATGTACCCGGCGTGTATGGTATTGGTGAAGTAGCTGCGGTTAAACTCATGTCCCGCTATGGATCGCTCGACGAAATCTACCGGAATCTGGCAAGCATTAAGGGTGCGGTTGGGAAAAATCTGGCCGCTGGCAAAGAAAGCGCGTATCTATCGCAATCCCTCATCAGGCTGGAATATGCGGTTCCCCTGCCGGTTTCCTCAGTGGACGACGCGCTTAATATCGAAAATCTGAATCCTGCCAAAGGAGCCGCAGTCCTTTTGCGAGAGGGGGTGCGGAAAAGCGCCATAGCCCTGATAAAAAACGATGACCAAGTCGTAGATGACGCTCCACTGCCTGCCTCTGCAGCGCAGACGCACGATATCGATCCAGCGTTACTGGGTGATGGCGTGTATAAGACTGTACTGGACTTTGATGAACTAAAAGCGCTTATCAAAAAAGCGAAAGCCCAGGGTGTTATAGCGCTGGACTTTGAAACTGATTCTCTTGATGCCTGGCATGCGAAGCCAGTGGGCATATCCCTTGCGCTTCGCCCGAAAGAAGCGGTCTACGCGCCGCTTGCCGCGCATGGAGGCGTTGCGCCGTTTCTTGAGCCGGAGCAGGTGAAAGCGCTTTTGATGCCGCTCTTTGCCGATCCTGCCATGATCATTGTAGCCCATAATGCGAAGTATGATTACGAGGTGTCCCGGGGTTGGGGCATTCCGCGCTGGCAGTGCAAAATATGGGATACCATGATTGCCGCGTGGCTCGCCGCGCCTGAACGGGGCAACTATTCCCTTGATTCTCTGTCCACGTTTCACTTTTCATACACGCCCCTGCCTTACTTCTCTATCGTGCCTAAAGGGACTACCTTTGACGCCGTGTCGCTTGAGGTCGCGACGCGCTATTCGGCTGAAGACGCTGACCTCACGATGAGGCTGAAGACCATGCTTGAGCCGCGTCTCCGGGAGACTGAAGTGGAATCGCTGTTTCTCACAATGGAGATGCCGCTCTTGCCCATACTCGCTGAGATGGAAGGGGAAGGGATTAAGATCGAAAAACCCGTGCTTGAGGAGTATGGCAAAGAACTTGCCGTGGAACTGGAAAGCCTTAAAGAAAAGACGTTTTCACTCGTTGGGCATGAGTTTAACTTGCTGTCTACCAAGCAATTACAGGAAGTGCTTTTTGTTGAGCGGGGCCTGAAACCGAGTAAGAAGACTAAGACTGGTTTTTCCACAGATGTTGCAGTGCTTGAGGAACTGGCCAAAGAGGACGAGGTTCCGGCGCTGATTCTGCGGCATCGGACACTGGCAAAGCTCAAGTCAACGTATGTGGACGCCCTCGCTGAACTAGCCGACGCCAATGGACGGCTTCATACCAGCTTTGTGCAGACCGGAACCGCCACTGGCCGGCTTTCAAGCCGTGAGCCAAACCTGCAAAACATTCCCATACGCGACGAGGAAGGCCGCCGGATTCGTGAAGCCTTTGTCGCGGATACGGGCAAGACCCTTATTTCCGCTGACTATAGCCAGATAGAACTGGTGGTACTTGCTCATCTTTCCGGGGATGAAAACCTTGTATCAGCGTTTAGGCTGGGAAAGGATGTACACGCCCGCACAGCCGCACTCATCTTTGGCATTGATGAGGCTGAAGTGCGGCCCGAACAGCGGCGCGCAGCAAAGGTTATCAATTTTGGCGTGATGTATGGCATGAGCGCGTTCCGCCTTGCCAACGAGCTGGGCATACGTCGTACTGAAGCGTCTGCGTTCATTGAAGCCTACTTCAAGACCTACTCCGGCATTAACCAGCTGGTGGAAAACCTTGTGCAAAAGGCCGAGCGAAGCGGCTATGCCTCCACTATCTTTGGCAGGCGGCGCTACATTCCCGCGATTAACTCCCTTAACAAGACTGAAAAGGCCGCTGCAGAACGGGTCGCTGTGAATACGCCTATACAGGGTTCGGCGGCGGACATCGTTAAGATTGCCATGCTGAATCTGGACAAGCGTCTTAGCGCTGAAAAAAGTCCGGCGCGACTCCTCTTGCAGGTTCACGATGAGCTTATCCTTGAAGCGCCAGCACAGGATGCCGAGCATATTGCGCTTATTGTTAAAGAAGAAATGGAGAACGCCGTTGCTTTATCAGTGCCGCTACGGGTAGGTGTCGAAATCAGCGGACGCTGGGGAGACTTCCACTGAAACTGATCGGGCTTACCGGAACCTACTGCGCGGGCAAGAACTACATCGCCAGCTTGCTTGAGGCGCGGGACATTCCTACGCTGGATGTGGATAAGTTGGGGCATGAGGCGATTGAGCGGCGCAAGGACGCCATTGTCGCCCGCTTTGGCGACGCCACCATTGGCGCTGATGGCCGTATCGACCGCAAACTACTAGGCGTGCAGGTTTTTGGCAAACCCGAAGAACTCGCGGCGCTTGAAGCCATCGTCCACCCGGAAGTGAACCGCCTCACTGATGAGTGGATTGCGCAGCAAGCGGCGCTGAAATCAGCAGCGTGGTGTTGTGTCATAAACGCGGCGCTACTCCACAAGTCTTCGGCCTTCAAACGCCTTGACGCCCTGATTCTGGTTAAAGCGCCGCTTCTCACGCGGCTTCTTCGCGCCCATAAACGAGATCGGCTTCCGTGGGCAGCGCTGCTACGGCGCTTTCAGAGCCAGGCGGCCTTTACGTCTCAATACTTGGCGACTAATGCCGATATATATGAAGTAAATAACGGCGCTTATTTTACTTCCCGTTATGCGCGGGCGAGTCTGGAACGCCGACTCGATATAATTTTTTCATTCATTCAGGGGCATTGTTAATTCTATGGAAAAGAAAAAGCTACTACTCATCGCAGTTTCGCTTGGTATTTTTTTGGTAATCGTAATCGGGCTTTCAATCCTGATCTTTGCACCAAAGAAAGATGCCACGACGGCATATACCCCGACTTCCAGTGATACTACGTACGTCAGTACTGTTACGCCTACGTCTGATACGTCAGGGACTAGTTTGCCCGCGACGTCTCCCATTACGCTACCCGACAGTAGTGTCGATACTCCGGCGAGAAGCGTTGGAACAGGCGCGAGCAGTCCCAGTGTAACGGTTGAAATCGCGCCACCCGCTACAGCCTCAAACGCTCAGGCCGCGCCTTCCACTTCCTCAACAAGCGCCCAGTCGCTTACGCCGAAGGTTTCAAGTAGCCCCGCTTCATCTCAATCAATAGCAACTAAAACTACTCCTAGCCCTGTAACGCCTGCAGCTATCCG
This sequence comes from Treponema sp., assembly GCA_031258505.1. Lineage (GTDB taxonomy): Bacteria > Spirochaetota > Spirochaetia > Treponematales > Breznakiellaceae > JAIRMT01. The sequence continues at coordinate 565 of JAIRMT010000024.1, read as the reverse complement.
GCCTGCTACGACCATAAGCGGAGCCACGCAAAGCGTACCCGCAAGCGAGGCCACGGCGACGACAAGCAGCCAGAGCGCCACGCGAACATCCACCACCACCGCAAGAGTGGCGACGCAGAGCGCATCCGCCGCAAGCGCCACGCGCCAGACTCAGCCGGCAGCCGTATCCACAAGTGCAAAAAAAACTTACGAAAGCTATTGGGTACAGGCCGGGGCGTTTTCCACCCAGATTCGGGCTGAAGATGTCAAAGAAACCCTAAAAACAAAGGGGCTTACCGCAGTTATCGAAACCCACACTGTGCAGGGCAAAGATTTCTACCGTGTCCGTGTTGGTCCCTATACCTCACAGCACGAGGCTGATTACTGGCTCGCGCTCATTAAGGGCATAAATGGGTTTGAGGAAAGCCAGATATGGCAAAATAATGTTGTAAGATAGCGTCCGCTGTGTGTGTGCCTCTCACATAATCATATGTGTGCCTCTCACATAATCATATGTGTGCCTCTCACATAATCATATGTGTGCCTCTCACATAATCATATGTGTGCCTCTCACATAATCATATGT
>JAIRMT010000022.1 GCA_031258505.1 Treponema sp. | reverse complement strand
ATGCAGGCGCTTACCGGGGAACGGCTGGTTTCGCCTGTCTCCATACCGCCGCAAGCAATACAGGACCTTCGCGGGCTTTTCTCGACCTACCGGCTGTATCAGAAGCAAAACACCCAGCTTAAGAACCGGATTCATTCCCTGCTCAGGAGCGGCTGTACGGATTTACGCAGGAAGAACTATTTGACCAGGGAAGCAGGAAGCGGTTAAGGGAGATTTCAGAAGACGCGGTGTTGAAGTTCCAGATTAATCAGTTGATGGATCGGCTTGAGCGGGACGAAGCGGATGTCCTTGAGCTTAAAGATCTGGTGTTGCTTCATGCCGAACCGTTCATGAAAGAAATCGACATTCTTACCAGCATGAAGGGAGTGAGCGTATTCATAGCCATAGCGATAATCGCGGACGTTATTGAGGTGAGCCGGTTTAAAGACTCCAAACATTTTACGCCGTATTTGCGTTCCGCGCCTCATACGGCAAGTTCGAATACGTCTACCAGCAGCCGGGGAACGAATAAGAAAGGACGGAAGCTGTCATCATCGCTTTTAACGTAATCGTTGAACCATGTGTTAAACGCGAGCCAAAAGCTTCGCAGGTGGTATGACCGCCTGGCGGAGTAAGAAGGCCGGGCTGGTGAGGACCGGGTTAAGGCGGCGTGTTCTTGCGGAGATATATCAGATGCTGAAGAAGGGAGAATACCATTATGACATGGACAAGAGAAATCATGAAACAAAAATGTCGCGGTATAAAAAATTCCTTGAAAGAAAAGGAGAAACTATGAAAAAAGCTGCTTGACTTTTATCATAGACGCAATACCCCGCAGAATCCCCAGAGCGCCCATGATAAACGTATAGAAAATCCCCAGGCATCCTCCCATGTAGCTATAGATGCGTTTCAAGACGACCCGAATACGACGATGAGGAAACGGCACAAAACCTGCAAACGATAAAACAGGCAGCTCTGGCGATATTGTCAATGGTACAATCCTATTATGATAACCGGGTGTGAAGGGGATGAGATGCGGTATACGCTTTCGCTGGGAATTGAGGAACATATCGCGACCATGTTCAAGCTACTTAACGACCAGGCTATTCAGAGCCGGCTGATTTCTATGCGTTTATCCTGCAGAGCGCCTCTTGTTACAGAAGCCGTTTAGCTTCTAAGCTGTTTTTATGAACAACACACAAAGTCAGGTACTTTGGGCAGGACGACTTGCGGAAAAACCCGAGGCCAGCGCCTTCGCGTTTCAGGCGTCGATTACCGTTGATCAGCGGCTTGCCCATGACGACATTCGCGGAAGCCGCGCCCACGCCGCCATGCTGGGTCAGCAAGGCATTATCCCGCCGGAACTTGCCGCAGCGCTGGACGCGGAGCTTGCCAATATCGACCGTGAAATTGCAGAGGGAAGCCTCGCCATTGATGCCGGCGCAGAAGACATTCACTCGTTTATAGAAGCCATCCTCACTGCGCGCCTGGGCGATGCGGGACGCATGGTTCATGCAGGGCGAAGCCGCAATGATCAGGTGGCGCTCGACTTCCGCCTCTACCTCAAGCGCAGTGTGCCGCTCCTCATTACGGAACTAGGCGCGACTATTGCCGCATTGTTAGTACAGGCTGAAACCCATGTTGATGCTGTGATGCCGGGATACACCCATCTTCAGCGGGCGCAGCCGTTGACGCTGGGTCATCACCTTGTGGCCTGGTGCGCCGGGCTTGAGCGGGACGTGAGGCGCTTTGCCGATGCTCTGGCGCGGCTTGATGAGTGTCCCTTGGGAGCCGGAGCGCTTGCCGGTTCCGGCCTGCCGCTTGACCGCGAGGCAACAGCGCGGGCGCTTGGCTTCGCCCATCCCAGCCTTAACTCAATGGACGCGGTGGCTGACCGGGATTTTGCGCTGGAACTGAGCGCCTGTGTTGCCATCACCATGACTCATCTGTCGCGCTTCTGCGAGGATGTGGTTATATGGGCAAGTGAGGAGTTCAAGTTCATCAACCTTGCTGAGAAATGGAGCACTGGTTCGTCGATTATGCCGCAGAAGAAGAACCCTGACTTTGCGGAACTCATCAGGGGCAAGTCGGCGCGCACAAGCGGTAACCTTGTTACCCTGTTTACCCTGCTCAAGGGACTTCCTTATGCCTATGACAAGGATTTACAGGAAGATAAGGAAGCGTTGTTTGACAGTTTAGACACTCTCAGCGCCTGTTTGCGTATGTTTCGAGGTATGATGGCAAGCGTGGTCTTTAACACTGCTCGTATGGAAAGCGCCTGTATTGGCGGTTTTCTGGAGGCGACTGACGCGGCTGAGTACCTTGTACGCAAGGGTCTGCCTTTTCGCAAGGCGCATGAGGCGGTAGCGCTGGTAGTGCGGGACTGCGTGGCGGCGGGTCAGCAGTGTATTGTGGACCGCGCGTTAGAGGAACTCAAGGCGCGTTGTCCGCTTTTTGAGGATGACGTGTATGCGGCGCTGAGTCCTGCTGCGTGTGTTGCGGCGAGGAATTTGCCCGGCGGTCCTGCGCCTGACGAGGTTCGGCGGCAGATAGCGGTGTTACGGCAGCGGCTGGCTGGGGCGCTTGAGATCAGCGAAACGCCGCCCATATAATCGTGTAAAGAAAACACGATGACGAACACGCGATGCCCGCATGAAGTGTGGACATCGCCGTTTGTCAAAACGGGAAAAAAGCAATGGCAAACAAAATTACCTCTGTACCCGCTGTGGACGCCAGTTCATTAGTGACCATGACATAAGCTGCACAAGGCGGTGCGGACACTCTGCACAAGGCAGTGCGGACACCTTGAACAGGGCGGTTCAGACACGTTGCCAGGGTTGCCACTCATGGATGCTTCCCCTCATCAAAATCATGCTCATTCGGAGAATCGGTATCAGAGACATCAGTACTGTGCTGAACATCAGTATCACCAAGGTCTTAAAAGCCCTCAAATCAAGGAAATACAGGATACAACCGAAGAGAACCCACTATGATTGTCTTGAAATAGACAAGTTTTGAACCTATGTGGGGAAAAAGAAGAACAAAGTGTAGCTTATTTATACGTATCACCGGGAAAGTGGAGAGATTGTAGCCTTTGTCTGGAGGAAATGGGACATAAAGACGGCGCAAAAGCTGAGGAAGAGGATACATCGGCTGGGGGTAAGCTATGACCAGATAGGGACAGACAACTGGGATAGTTTTCTGGCAACGTTTAGCGAAGATCAGCATCTGGCAGGGAAGAAGTACACGGTGAGGATAGAGGGGAACAACTACCGGCTGAGGCAGCGGATACGGCGAGTCTTGCGGAGAACCTGTTGTTTTTCCAAGAACTGATTCAATTACTGGAAAGTTTTGAGATGGCCTTTTTCTCTATCAACTGTGGCTTCGTTTGAGGTCCATCATACATTGTGGATCATCGCCTACTGTTTTAATGTTAAAATTAACAGTTCTTTAAGCGACCGTTTTGGTTTTCTTCCCCCTTGTGCATGTTTTTTGAGATATTCGGCAGTTAAAACTTTTCCCACTGCGGCGATGACATTTACACGATGAAACTTGTGGCTGCGTTTTGTATCTTCAACCTTTACTTCCCTACAAGGCACGCCCGTATCGCGCTGAAGATGCTCAAACACTGCTTGATAAGGTCATGCGCTAAGGAAACACCCATCTATCTGATCTAAACTTGACCCACGGATTCATAAACGATACTGCCGATACGCCAGCAACATACACGGCTTCATTAACCCGCTCCATAACATAAGGCGCATACCTGTCTACGATCGTGTCTCGATCCCGCCCGCGTATGAGACACACACTCGCCCGCGTGTGAGACACATACTTAGCACATATCAAGGGGAAAAGTTGTGGGTCAAGTTTAGGCCTCAAGAGTTCTTCACAAAAAGACGGTGGGGAAAGTCCTGCGAGGTCAGAAGTTCGGCAAAGGGAGTGCCACCGTCAACGCTATTCAATATGGCGCGTAAAGGTTCGAAAAAGCCAGAGGGAAGATTATCGTCGAAACGGCACGCGAGAAACCGCTCTGGGCTATCAATCAAAGGCCCCCAAAAAAGCTCGGCCAGAACTTCACGCGCCTTCCCGCCCCCGGACTCCACACGCGTGAGAAGCTCCTTCACGTACGAGGGGCAAAGACCCAGGAAGTCGACCCAGTTGACCCCTAGGAACGCCAGGAACCCAGCCGGGTCAGACAGAGTCGTCGCCCGGTTCAGAACGATAGGAGCGACCAGGGGAGCGAAAGTCGCGTGGACAAACCCGGTGAACTGCGGAGTGAGAAACAGAACGCGTGCAAAGCACTTCGAAGCCGCCGTCCAGGGAAACAGGAAAGCCGCAAACGCGTCGAAATCCTCCTTGAAGAGGAAGAAGCGGAAGACGGACGGAAGAACGGAAAACGTCAGGATATCGCACAGAGTGGCACCAGTCGCAGTGCGGCAGAAAGCGAGAAGGGTCTCGTCCGAGTACGTCAGCGTGCCTGGTGGCGCAGATTCAACGGAGCGGATATAGCCGGAAAAGAGAGCCGTTCCTCGGTGCACGGACTCGAGAAGGAGCGGACGGCCCGTCGGAGAGAGAAAGAACTGCCCGGTGTAGTAATGCTTGAGCCCCAGGCAGATCGCCGTCACATACTTGTGGACATCGGGGATCACCGTCCGGTTCACGGAGCGAGTCAGTTCAAGAAACGAAAGCTCACTCTGGACAAAGTCTTGCGTCTGCTGAAGACCAACGTAGAAAT
>JAIRMT010000090.1 GCA_031258505.1 Treponema sp. | reverse complement strand
GTCAATATTGAAGAACAGTATTTGTACAGGGGCGCAAAAATCATTGCTGGGGATGAGGCCAGCGTTGCCCTGCTCATTCCCGCGTCTGGCGGCGGGTTGCGGCTTCCCCAGGCGGTCGGGTTCAAAGAACGGTACATCACCTTTTATGCGGAAACCCCAGAGGATCACTGTCTGGTGATGGAGCTTAACGCCTATTCCGCAAAGGATGCGGCGGAGAAAGGCGGGGTAGCAGGCCATACCCACGGTGTCCGCTTCGGAATCATGCCCCAGTTTCCGGTGCTTATCTGTATTGATACGCAATGGTTTGACGGCCATGTTCTTTTTCCCGGACACACGCCGGGTCAGCTCAAGGTGGTGTGCCGGGGCGGACGGATGGCGCCAGACTCGATACAAGACCTTGTCTTGGAAGTCCAGCCCATATTCCACGACGTTACCCTCCGTCTGTCAGATATTACCCTTACCAATGAACGGCCTGCGTCCTTCCCCATTCCCGATGGCACATTGATTGACGAACTGGGGCAGTATAAAAAGAAAGACTGGCCGGGAAAAACAAAAAGCATCGATGAACTCAAAATCAAACTTACCAAAGTCCTTGAAAGCCCCGACGCTTACGGGATTAAGGACTGGTCAAGATATGGCGGCTGGACGCAAAAAAAACTCATGGCCGGAACCGGATACTTTACCAAAGCTAAAGCAGATGGCCGCTGGTGGCTGGTAGACCCTGAAGGCTATGCCTTTTTCAGCATGGGGGCGGATTGCGTGAATGTTTCCGCTGACTGCCGGATCGACGGGGTGGAAAAACTGCTGGACTGGCTCCCTTCGCCGCACGATCCGGATTACCAGAACATGTACCGCACGCTGCAATCAGCGGAAGACTTCCGTCCCAGAGGCCTGCTCTTTTCGTTTATCGCGGCAAATCTGTTTCGGGTTTTCGGCAAGGACTGGCCGGAAACATGGCGGACACTGGCTTCCCGCCAGCTTAAATCCAACGGTATGAACACCATCGCTAACTGGAGCGATAGGTCTCTGTTTGGCTCGGTTAATATGCCCTATGTAACGACCCTTGATCAGTTCCCGCAAACCAAAATCAACATCTTCCGAGATTTCCCGGACGTGTTAAGCGATGAGTACAAACACAGCGCCGCATCAGGCGCGCTATTCCTCGCCAAGCGCCGGGACGATCCGTGGATGATTGGCTACTTTTTACGAAATGAACCTGCGTGGGCTTTTGTGGACGATCTGGTTATTGCCGATGAAGTTTTATATAATCCCGCTCCCTCGGCCTGTAAAGAGGGGCTTATACAGTTTCTCAAGGAAAAGTATAAAACCCCCAAAGCCCTCTCCCAAGCCTGGAACCATGCGTTTGCCTCATTCGAGGAGCTTCGCAAACCTATTGGAAACGCATCAAAGCTATCAGCGGCTGCTCTGGCGGATCAGCGTGAATTCTCCCGGACTCTTCTCCACGCATATATCAGCATCCCCAGCAAGGCTTGCCGGGAACTTGATCCCCATCACTTGAATCTGGGGATGCGCTGGGCATGGATATCTGACCCTGATCTGGTTACTGGCTGGGAAAACTTTGACGTGTTTTCTATTAATTGCTACTTTGCAGACCCCTCGCCAGCGCTGGATAATGTTCGTAATCTTGGCGTGGATCTCCCCATTATGATTGGAGAATTCCACTTTGGCGCTTTAGACTTAGGGCTTACCGCCACAGGTTTGCGGGGAACGCCTAATCAGCGTGAACGGGGCAAGGCATACCGGTATTACTGCGAGCGAGTCGCCGCTCATCCCAATGGGGTAGGCTGTCATTGGTTCCAGTTTTACGATCAGTTTCCTCTGGGCAGGTTTGATGGCGAGAATTACAACATCGGGCTGTTTGATGTCTGTTCCCTGCCCAACGCGGACATGATGGACGCTGTCCGGCGCAGCGCGGAGACTGTCTACCATGTTGCCGGGGGAGCAACGCCTCCTTTCGCCACTGCACCGCAGTTTATTCCCCAGATTGCTTTCTGAACAGATACCATTCTTGAGAAGGATGATCCCCTGTAGGACATGAGTGTCAGCAAGGGATAGTTCTTCCTTGCAATTCCATAAAACCACCCCAAGGAACCGTATCGGTCAGGTAGTGGCGCTAGGTGAAATGCCGTAACAGTAAAGTTGATATAGTATAAAGAGAATTATTAGTAAATCTATGCCAAGCAGCGACAATCGACCTATTTGGTCAGGGCCTCGACGTACTTCTTGCGGGACTCAACCGGGCTTCCAGCTCAGATAACATGGCTTTGTCTACTTTTTCAGCGATGGGATAGATGTAGCTCATGGTTTCTTTGGTGTAGCGGTCGATGAACTCAGTCTTCACCACAAATCCAAGCGCGATCATGTTGGAGATGCGGTCTGCAACCTTAAGGATTTTGGCCTTATGCGAGCCAGTTTCCAGAATCCGCGTGAGAAACTCTGGCTTGGTCTCGCCGGGGAAGCGCGTTACCTCAAGCACCAAGTCGTAGACTGAGGGACCTTCGTAGTCAACAGACATGAGCAGGTTATGATTAAACCCAGCTACGTCCTCAATGAGGTCATGCACCAGTGACGCCTTGAGCAGTACTGAATCAACGTAGCCATAGTCGATGAGTATGCCCATGGTATCAATCTGATGCCTGAACATATTGCCGCCGCCTTCCCTAACCTTGCCAATCAGGGCTGAGGCAAGCTGGATATAAGGCGCGATACGGGTTCCGCTTAAACGAAACATTTCCTCTGATGTCATAGTTCCTCCGATATTAAGACCGTCGCAAAGAAGTCCGTGAATTGCGGCGCTGAACTGCCTTGGCAACAAGGCGCTGCTAAGAACGCCTTCGCGGACTATCTATCACTATCAAGCCATATTACTGATATAGGCTTCTAACTTACCGGTTCGCTTAATGGCTTCGTCCAGCTTTGCTTTCTCAGCGGCGACCAGTTCTGGCGGCGCGTTTTTAACAAAGCTATCGTTGTTCAGCTTGGCTTCCAAGCCCTTGATAAACTTCTTGTCCTTATCAAGCTCCTTGCTGAATTTCTGCTTGAGAAAGCCCAGGTCAAGCGCCTCAGCCACGAACACAAAAGCCTCAAAGCCCGAACCCACCAGCGTGATAGCGCCCGCCTTTGCGTTGTCCGGGCGTTCAACAGCCTCTTCGATATGCAGGTCAGCAATGCCGGCAAGCAGCTTGCCAAGCCCGGCTTGTTCCCGCAGAAACGCCGCCCGCGTGTCCCCAGCATTGAAACGCACAAGCACCGGTATTTTCTTATCGGCAGGAATCGCACACTCGCTCTTGAGAGTTCGTATCATACGCACCAGTTCTTGCAGGAAACCGAAGTTTTGTTCAGCTTCAATGTCAGCGCGCGCCTCGTCGTAGGCTGGATACGCGGCGCTGATGAGCAAACCGGCGCTGTTTGGCAGCTTTTCGTGAATCGCCTCAGTAACAAAGGGAAGGAGCGGGTGCAGCAAGCGCAGGGATTGGGCAAGCACGTCCAGAAGCACGCTGGTAACGCGGTCTTTCTCGGCGTCGTCTCCCGCGCGCAGCGACAGCTTTGTTGCCTCAACGTACCAATCACAGAAGTCGTTCCAGAAGAACTCATAGGCGGCGCTGGCAGCGTCGTTGTAACGGTATGACAGAAAGGCGTCGCCCATAGCTTGAGCCGCTGTGTTGAGGCGAGCGTATATCCAGCGGTCAGCGGGTGAAAGGGTGTTGACGGCAACCAGCTTGCGTCCCTCAAGGTTCATCAGGATATAGCGGCTGGCGTTCCAAACCTTGTTGGCGAACTTCGACCCCAGCTTGAACGCCTCCTTGTCAATGAGTATGTCTTGCCCCTGAGCGCACATAAACGCCAGCGTGAAACGAAGCGCGTCAGCGCCGAATTCATCCACCAGCTCAAGCGGGTCAAGGCCGTTGCCAAGACTCTTGCTCATCTTGCGCCCTTGCTTGTCGCGGATCAGACCCGTGAGAAAGATGTCGCGGAATGGCGCTTTGCCAGTGAACTCCAGCCCAGCCATGATCATGCGCGATACCCAGAAGAAGAGTATGTCATAGCCGGTGATGAGCGCGGTGTTAGGGTAAAAGGCCGCCATATCCTCTGTTTCTTCAGGCCAGCCGAGCGTTGAAAACGGCCAGAGCCAGCTTGAGAACCAGGTATCCAGCACATCAGGGTCTTGCGCGACATTGGCGGAAGCGCAGTGGGGACAGACGCTTATGATGTCGCGGGACACAATGGTTTTGCCACAGTCCGCGCAGTGCCAGGCTGGGATGCGATGCCCCCACCAGAGTTGGCGGCTGATACACCAGTCATGGATGTTCTCCAGCCAGTGCCGGTAGGTATTCTCCCACTTGCGCGGATAAAAGACGACTTCGCCGCGCTGCCAGGTTGCCAGCGCCTTTTTCGCCAATGGTCCCATGCGCACAAACCATTGCTCAGAGAGAAACGGCTCAATCACGGTGCGGCAGCGGTAACAATGCCCCACCGCGTGTTTGATGTTTTCTTCCTTTATATAGAAGCCCTCAGTCTTGAGGTCTGCAAGCACAGCCTCCCGCGCTTTTTTCACGGTCAAGCCCCGATACTTTTCAGGCACAGCATCGTTCAGCCGGCCATCTGGCGTGAGTATGTTGATGAGCGGTAAATCGTGGCGCTTTGCCACTTCCCAGTCATTGGGATCATGCGCCGGCGTGATTTTGACAACGCCGGTGCCAAAGGCGCGGTCAACATAGGTGTCAGACACAACCGGAATGGCGCGGCTGCAGAGGGGCAGCTGCACGGTTTTGCCGACAAGGTCGCGGTAACGCTCGTCGTCAGGATGAACCGCTACTGCTGTATCGCCCAGCATAGTCTCAGGCCGGGTGGTCGCCAGTTCGATAAAACCGCCGTCAGAACGCGGGTAGCGCAGGCGATACATCTTGCCGGCCACTTCCTCGTGTTCCACCTCGTCATCGGCAAGCGCGGTTCCGCAGGACGAACACCAGTTCACCAGATACTTACCTTTATAGAGCAGGTCGCGCTCGTAGAGGGTAACAAAGACCTCACGCACTGCCTTTGACAGCCCTTCGTCGAAGGTGAAGCGCTCCCGGTCCCAGTCAACGCTCGCGCCAATACGCTCAATCTGGCGCGTGATGATGGCGTGGTGTTCCGCCTTTACCTTCCAGGTTTCCTCAACAAACCTTTCCCGTCCCAGCTCGCGGCGGCTCTGCCCCCTGGCCAACAGCCGCTTCTCAACCACGTTTTGCGTAGCAATACCCGCGTGATCAGTGCCAGGCACCCACAGCGTTACTTCTCCCCGCATACGGTGGAAGCGGATGATGATGTCTTGCAGACTGATGTTCAGCCCATGCCCCAGATGCAGTATGCCTGTAACGTTAGGCGGCGGGATAACAATGACGTAAGGAGCTTGCGCCGTTACTGGCGCCGCCTCTGGCTTAAATGCGCCGCTAACTTTCCATTGGGCATAGATTCTATCCTCAAACTCTTTGGGATTAAATGCCTTTTCAAGTTCAATCGCCTTCATTGGCTTCATATTAACTCCTCGCCGTGAAAATCTTGCCGCTCATCATACTTAATTGCTGGTATCTTATGTAAGTCCCTAAAGCTCGAATAGCCGCGATTGTTCGAAACTGTGCGGCGGGAACGGGCAATGGGGGCTTACGAATGAATACAATGTGTGGAACTATCCGCCTATCACTCGCGTCCAGCCCATGCCTCTCATGCCCGCGTCCCACCGCCGCCTCTAGCTCCAGCACCATCTCGCGCATCTGCGCCGCATAACGCGCCCGCGCCTCACTCGTCTGCGCTCGCTCTACTTCATGCCTCAGCTTCAGCACATAGAACGGCAGCAGTATCGTCAGACCTTGGTCCTCAAGCTCCGCTATGCTGTGTTCCAGCAGCTTCACGGTCGCCACCCTATAGGTAAACGTCCCCTGACGCCCAAAGTCCAGCACCAGCTCTTCCACATCCGGCGCGTCTGCTTCCAGATAAAATATCTTAGGTTCAGGAAAGATTAGCCGCAGCAACTCTCGCCCTTTCTTTCCTGCGCTTAAACGCCGCTGTATCGACAGTCCAAGCCCATACTCAAACATACGAATCACCAGACCGGGATCGTCTTTGGTCTGCGCTTCCACGAGGTAATCGTGCTCCCCGTTATACGTGATCCTGATGATGATGTCCGCAAGGCGCTTCCTGCCTTTGCGGTTCCGACTCTCCGTGCTGGGATAGCTGACTTTGCAGCTTGGCGGATAGTTTGTTCCGAACTGCTTGTTGATAAA
>JAIRMT010000008.1 GCA_031258505.1 Treponema sp. | reverse complement strand
AGCAGCTTCAGAATATCAATGCGGACCCCCGAAGCAAGCGCATGAGTTATGGTAAACATCATGCGCGGCTCATCCAGAGAGAGATGTACTTCTTTTACCATATAGTACCTATTCTAGTGAGTCGCGGCGCTTGGGTAAAGTTGGAGCGCAGCCTTATTATAAAAATTTTGGGAATACGCTATGGTATTCATTTGCTGGAACCTGCCTCCTGTTTGACCTTGATTAAGACAGCAACTTATCAGATGATGAACCAGTCAAATATACCTTAAGTAATATTTTTGTGCATCTTTAAGGTAGATTCATTTTCAAGGAGGGCTTTGCCCATGTTTTATCATTATGAAGGGAAAACTATCATTGCGTGGTTTTCGTATCGACGGGACTACAAGAACAAGAAGGGAGTTAACAAGGTTTGTTATATTTACCCCCGTTACATCAAGGTTGACGGGGTCTATCGAAGTATCAAAGATGAGAATATCGATGACAATGAGCGGATCGACATGGTTATCAAGAAGGATGGGCTGGTTGCGGCAAACGTGTGGGAGGAGTACGGGTATTTGGTTACGGTCAAGTTCAGGGTCGAGCCGCACCGCGCCTTTGGCCCCAGCACTGTAGTAAACGAGAACGACGATGACGATGCTGAAGCGGAGCTGTCCAGCGATGATGAGGATGATACATCTGCGAATATTGATAGCAGCTTTGTGATAAGCCAGGTCAGCGTTCTCTATAACCCTGATCACTTGAACCCCCAGGTGGAGATTCGTAAGTTTAGGGAATGGGGCTTTATCCAGGTGCTTGAAACAAGTGAAAATTTTGAAGACCTTTTGCGAAACCGCTTTATCGAATGTAGTCTCCATCTTTATACTGAGGAGCTTGACGCGGTTATTGGCTGTGGCGATTCGTTTTATGGCCCGTTCAAGACGCGGTATGAGGACAATAAGCTGTTCCTTTCCGGCAGGAAGGAACGGGGTTTTCTGATTGGGAAGTACCGGCGGGAAGACGTTGAGCCGTACTGTATGCCGGTTAACGATGCGGAGAATACAAAACAAGTTACCCTGCTGGTCGATAAGTCTCTACAGGCTCTGCAAACAACTCAGCAAATCAAGACTATAGACTGGATTACCGACACCGAGCTTGTTGATGAACTAACTCGTATGTTCAAGAAGACCAATACCAGCACGACGAAGAAAATTATCAGTAGCATTGCTGAATTCGCCAGCCAGCTTGCCATAATCGACATGGACGAGAGAAGAAAAGAACGCTTACAGAACATTGTTAATCGGATACAGGATCAGCAAACATATCTTGACGGGCTTATCGCCTACATCTACGAGCATCCTCAGCAGCTTAATACTCTCATTGATTTTGTTGGAGAACATCGCTTTGACATTTTTGAAAATAAGAATAACGATATTGCAAGGCTGAAAACCAGATTACTTGAGTTACAGACGGAGATTAAATCGCTGAACGAAACAAAGAAGACGCTTGAGGAGCAGGTGGCGCATTTTCAAGCCGAGTGCGCCAACATAAGCAAGACCAAAACCCTGCTTGAGGAGCAGTTTGCCGCGCGTTTGGCGGAATTCACCGACCAGTCAAAGGCCCTTACTCATGTACTCAACTACCGGCTGCTTCAGGACATCCTTCATGCGGGTAACGAACCGTATCCTGAAACGCCGAGGCGCTGGCTTGCGCCAAATGCTGTTCATGCGGACCAGAAGTCGCAGGACACGGGACCGCGTTTTAACGACTTGGATGGCGGGACGCTTATTGATATTGCGCTGAACTTTATGAAGACGGTTCCGCGTGAGATTGAATACAACGACATGGTGAACTATCTGGTTTGTATCACCCAGGGCTTTATCACGACCTTTGCCGGCGAACCGGGTACGGGGAAAACCTCGCTCTGTTCCCTGATGGCCAGGTCTCTGGGGCTGGGCAGTCGCTTTGTGGATATATCCGTAGAACGCGGCTGGATGTCGCACAAGGACTTCATTGGCTACTACAATCCGCTCACTAAAAATATGGAAAAGAGTAACAACCGTATGTTTGACGCGCTCCTGCGCCTGAGTGGTGAAACCGGAGACCCTGCGCCCTTCCTCATCCTGCTTGATGAAGCGAACCTAAGTCCGATTGAGCATTATTGGGCTGCGTTTTTGCGGCTCTGCGATTTTGATTCCACCTCCAGCCGCTCGCTTGACCTTGGCGGGACTGAAAGCTGGATCGTTCCGCCACAGCTTCGCTTCCTTGCCACCGTGAACTTCGACCATACCACTGAGGAACTGTCCCCGCGTTTTCTGGATCGAAGCTGGATTATCAGTCTCAAAAGCCGGAAGATCGCCGAAACCCTGCGGAGCGAAAACACTGATCCGACCTCAAGTGAGCCTGAATCCAGACCGCTAGTATCCTACGCGACCTTGCATCAGGCGTTTGGGGCTGGCCATGACGGGGAGGCGCTGCCGCGAGAAATAAACGACAAGTGGAACGCCATACAGCACATCTTCCGCTATTACCGGCTTCCCATTGCCATGCGGAATCAGAAGATGGTGTATGACTACTGCAAAACCGCCTGCCGGTATATGGATACTAAAAAGCCGGAAACTAGACTTGCGCCGCTGGACTACGCGGTTTCGCAAAAGATTCTTCCTATTATAAATGGTCGGGGAGAGCAGTACCGGCGGCTCTTGTTATCTCTGCAAAAGGAGTGTGAGCCATTGCCTCTGTGCCATGAGCATATCGAGCGCATGATCAGTGCGGCCAAAGAGAATATGGAATACTACCAGTTTTTCGCCAAGTAGGTCAGTATGAAATGTTATCTTCGTCTGGAGGATCACCGTGATGGCGTTGAAATCATCGGCTTTCATCATGGCCGTTCAATAAAGCGCCTCGCGCCGAACACAAGGCTTATCGCGGAATCGTATTACCGTGGTACGCTGATTTTTACTCAGGTTCCGCGCCGGATCACTCGCGCCGAACTGTTCCTGAACGACAGCTTCATCGGGGAAGCTGTACTCGACCCGCTTCACCATGAGCAGAGCGCGGTAGTGGCTTTCCGCTTTGCGTCTGAAGAAGCGTCTCTCGACAAAACGCCACAGGCTGTACCGGATGGCGTTGGCAAAGATACCCAACTCTTTCTGTTACGCTATGACCTGGTACATTTTTCTATAAACATGAGCCTAGAAGACGGGGAGTTGCGCCATTACGAAAGCGACTTTTATGTATGCACCAGTCGTTCCAGCGTTACTGCTGAAAACGTGCTGTCGCTCATCACTAGTCTTTCAAGCGAGGATGACTCGGTAAACCGCTGGATATACAGAAATGGCTCACGCGCTGCGCTCTGGGAAGGCGGCGGCCAAGGAGCGCTGGAAACCTATCTACAGCTCCTTGTCTCGATATATCGTTGCTATGAGCAGAACTATCCTCTGTTCAAGAACAACGTGCGTCATAAGATTGCTAAGGAGAATTTTCTCCAATCGTACAACAAGTTGCGGAGCATCAATATCAGTGGTTTGCAGTGGCTGTTCAGGAACAGCGCCCATCTTACCCGTATTTCCGGTGAAACCGCGATACAGATCAATGGGCAATACTATCTTCCTTATCAGATACCGATTGAAACCTCTGTGAAGAGCCTTGATATTTATGAGAACCGTTTGGTGTTGGGCTTTCTGCTCCTCGTGTACCGGCATGGGCGGGATACCGAGATGCGCATGGAGCAAAGCATTGAGGAGGAGGAGGCGCTGCTGTCGTCCCTGCTGGAGTTAGAGGCGATGGAAGGCTCTAGCTTTCTCGCGCCGATTATCATGGCCAAGCGAATGCAACTCAAGGGCGCCCGCGCCCAGTTGGAGCGTTTACGGGAACTTCTGCCGGTGCTGGCCGCCCAGTACACGCGATACCGCGAAATCTTGCCGTGCCACGAAGGAGCGCTCTTTGAAAACGGCCTTCCCAAGAAGACCAAAATCTTTCAGGAGGTACGCGCCTACCGGCAAGTTTTTGAGCAAATCCTCGCATGGTATCACTTTAGCGATTTTGCTTTGCTCAGGGAGGGTGTATTTTCACCCCTTAAAAAGATGGATACCATCTTTGAGCAGTACTGCCTCCGTCGCCTTCTGCTTATGCTCAACGAGGCTGGTTTTCAGGTGAGTGGGGCGACGCATTATGTCTACCAGCGTCTTGCCGGCGGCGGGGATGCCGACAGCGCTGGTGTCGCCAATACCTATCACCTTCGCCGTGGCGAGACCCGTGTTACCCTGTACTATACGCCCTGTATCAGTGTGGACAGCTTTGAGAACGGAATCAGTCTCTTCAAGACCACGAGCAAAAGCGGTTTTTACACGCCAGACTTCATGTTTAAGATCGAGTCGTCAACGTCGCGTGGGGCGTCGTACATCATCATGGATGCCAAGTATTCCACGCGAACCATTATCCGCGAGAATTATCTTCAGAAGACGATTTTCAAGTACGCCTGTGAGCTTTCAGACGCACAAAACACCTGGGGTACATCCATTAGAATGGTCTGGTTACTTGAAGGTCGCATAGAGGATGTGAAAACCGTTGATGCCCTTGAGTGGTTCCACAGTTCGCCTCTAACGGAGCAGTACCGTCCGATGGTTTCCTACGGCATTGTTGCCATAAACGAGAAAACCGCCAAGACCTCGATCATGATGATGCTATGGCGGGAGATCGAGATGATCATAACGGAAATGGCATGAGTAGGGGCTAGAGATAGGCGTGGTAAGAATTTTTAGGGTGTGGTGATTTTTTTTAAAGAAAGAGCGATTTTTTTTAAGAAAGTACTTGACAGAATTATGATGAGGTAGTAGATTAACGACAGATGAA